>NZ_CP100595.1:3000000-3154193 GCF_024267655.1 Arcobacter roscoffensis | reverse complement strand
ATATCATTAACTCTTTATTTTATAAATAGTAGCTATTATAACGAATTTTTGATAAAAGTTATTCACATGTTAAAAATAAGCAAAAATTAAAGTGAATAAAATGATGAATAAATGTTGTTCACATAGTGAATAAGTAGTGAATAACTAATGTTTATTAAGTGAATATTCAGGTAAAAAATACCATTATACCGTGCTTGAAAGCATGTGAATAAAAATAAGAGAAAAAAAGAGTAAATTACGTGAAAATATTAGGAATTGACCCAGGTACAAGAAACTGTGGATATGCAATTATTGAAAAAAATGGTAGAAATTTAAAGCTTATTGAAGCAGGACTTATAAAAATTAAAACAAAAATATTACAAGAGCAAATTGTAGAAATGACTGAGGGCTTTGATTTGATATTTGAGAGGCATACAATTGATGAGGTATCAATCGAAGATATGTTCTACGCTTTTAACCCTAAAACCGTAATCAAACTAGCTCAATTTAGAGGAGCAATCTCACTTAAAGTCTTACAAGTATTTGGAAATTTTGCTGAGTATACTCCCCTTCAAGTAAAACAAGCTGTAACAGGAAATGGAAAAGCAGATAAGACTCAAGTTGCTTTTATGGTAAAAAGATTGCTAGGAATTAAGAAAGAAATAAAACCTTTAGATATTACAGATGCAATAGCAATTGCTTTAACCCATGCTCAAAGAATAAGATAATTGGTAAAAAATATTTAACTTATATTATAAATACTTTTTATTTGTTATACTTTCGCCTTAATTATAAGTAGGAATAGTAAAATGAAAAGAATAGGTATACTTGCCTCATACAATGGAAGTGGTTTTCAAACAATACAAAAAGCAATAGAAGATAAGATTTTAGAAGCAAAAGTAGTTGTAGTTATTTCAAATAACTCAAATGCAAATGTTTTAGAAACAGCAGAGTCTTTAGATATACCAAATTTTGTAATAAATGATAAAAGGTATCCTAATCAAGATTGTGATGATAAAATAGCTAGATTGCTTTTAGAATTTGATTGTGACTATGTTTTTTGTTCTGGCTATATGAAAATGATAGGACCTAAACTTATCAATGCTTTTGAAAATAAGATAATTAATACTCATCCTGCACTTTTACCTTCAAAATATGGTGGAAAAGGTATGTATGGAAGATATGTGCATGAAGCTATTATTAAAAATGGTGAAGAGAAATCAGGGGTTACTATTCATTATGTAAATGAAAAATATGATGATGGAAAGATTATTCTTACAAAAGAGCTTGTATTAGATGACAATGAAACAGTTGATTCATTAGAAAATAGAATCAAAGATTTAGAATCTACGGCTATTGTAGATACATTTAAAAAGCTTTTATAAAACTAATCAAGGAGTTTGTTTAAAACTTTAGCAAACTCTTCTTATTCTTTAGGTATCTTTCCACAAAAGATATTTTTTAAAGGATTATTTATGAGTGCATGGATATATTTAATATTAGCAGGATTATTAGAGATTGGTTTTGCTTCTATGTTAAAACTAACAGAAAACTTTACAAAATTACTACCAACAGTTATATTTTTGATATTTGCCACAGGGAGTTTCTATTTTCTTACAAAAGCAGTACAAACAATTCCTATAGGAACTGCATATGCAATTTGGACAGGTATAGGGGCCTTTGGTACTATTGTTATTGGAATTTTATTTTATAATGAACCAGCAGGGGTTTTAAGATTGTTTTTCTTGTTTACTTTAGTTAGTTCTATAGTGGGATTAAAATTAGTATCTTCTTAAATTTTAACTATTAGCCAAAAGGCTAATAGAACTATTTAAATACTGCGTCTAACTCTTCAGTTGTAGTAATGTATTTTACGTTTGTAACTTTTCCATTCTCTACAGAATAAACAGTAATTTTATCTTCTTTTGTTGAAAATGATTTAGCTTGTTCTTCATTAACTAAAAGGATTGAAAATGGGTATTTTTTCATTTTAGGTAAGGCAATAAACTTTGAAATTAAACTTGGCATACCAGAAATATCTGCTATATAATGTGCTTTGTTAGTTTCTAAAAAGTTTGTATCTTTAGTTAATAGATATTCTCTAATAATAACACTTGTACCTCTACTTTCTGCAACTATAATAGTTTTAGCATCTGCAGAAATCTTGTGCATTTTTTCAAATTGATCTTTTATTTCAAATGTTGGTGTTGAGTCTCCAATATTTAATGCGTTTGCGAATGTTGCAATAAGTAAAGCAGCAACAAATAAAATTTTCTTCATTTTTTCTCCTAAATTTAAATTGCGAAATTTTACCTATAAAAAGTAAATGAAAGGTTAAGATAAAAACTAATCTATTTAGATAAGGTTGGAAGTTGCCAGTTTTTGTAGTAAGCAAGTAGTCTTAAAGCAACGCCAAATACAAAAACTATGATTAATGTATATATATTTTTTAAATCTATTAAATATAAACCATAAGTTATAAGCCCAACTATAATAGCAACTGTTGCATAAAACTCTGAGACCAAAATAGATGGTACCCTATTAATTAAAATATCTCTAATCGTACCACCACCAACAGCTGTAATAAAGGCTAAAATCAATACCCCAAGAAAATTAAAATCATTTTCAATAGCAACCAATGAACCCGTAATAGCAAAGGATACAAGCCCTATAGCATCAGATACAATGAAAGCAGTTTTACCTTCTAGATCATCTATTTTATGAAGTTTTAATACAAGTGAAATTAAAACAGTGGCTACCACTAAGGTTACCGGTAATACATCGGTAAATACATATGGTGTTTTATTTGCTAGTACATCTCTTGTCATTCCTCCACCAAGTGCAGTTAAAAATGCTGATATAAAAACACCTAAAATATCTAGTTTATAATGTACTGCAATTAAAAACCCCGATAGGGCAAAACAAATTACACCAATAATATCTGCTAATTGCAGTGCTGTCATATATAAACCTTTGTGATTTTTGATGATGAGATTATACTACAGCCTTTTTAAAAGATGGATAAACCTGTCTTATCTGTAAAAAGTTCTAATGCTTTTGTTCCTGCATATGAGTTTCCAAATTTATTTAATCTTGGAGAATAAACACAAATAGCCATTTTCTTAGGAACAATAGCTACAATTCCTCCTCCAACACCACTTTTACCAGGAAGACCAACTCTGTAGGCAAAATCACCTGAAGCATCATAATGTCCGCAAGTTAACATTAAAGAGTTTATTCTTTTTGCTTTGCTTTCATTTATAAGCTGTTCATTTGTTATAGGATTTACTCCATGGTTTGCTAGAAATAGCATAGATTTTGCTAGTTGAGTTGTACTCATATCAATAGAACATTGTTTAAAATATGTTTGCATTACACTATCTGTAAAGTTTTTTATATTTTTAAAACTCTTCATCATATTAATAAGTGCTAGATTTCTATGTCCATGTTTTAGTTCTGATTTAAATACTTCTTTATTATATGTAATGCTATGGTCATTTGTTGCATCTTGTATAAAATGAAGTATATAATCAAATGTATTCTCTTTATATAAAGATATTAAAGAATCTGTTGTTACTATTGCTCCTGCATTTATGAAAGGGTTTCTAGGAACACCATTTTCATACTCTAGTTGAACTAAAGAGTTAAAAGGATCACCTGATGGTTCATGTCCTACTCTTTTATATAGCTCTTTACTATAATTTTGTAAGGCTAAAGCAAAGGTAAATACTTTTGAGATACTTTGAATAGAAAAAGGCTTTTTGTGTGAGCCTATATGATATTCATTTAAATCTACATCAATAATACTCATAGCAAAATCATTTTTCTTTACTTTTTGTAAAGCTGGAATATAGTTTGCAACTTCACCTTTTTTTAGGTGAGGTTTAATTTCTTCTTTAATCTCTTCTAAAACTTCTTGATAATTCATATATAACCTTTATATACTAAAAATAAATTTGAGTATTGTACCAAAGACTGGGAAGATAAAAAGTGTATATGTCATCAATTTGTAATTGTTAAGACAATGTATCTATAGTTTAAGCAAGTTTTTAGTATAATCGCGAAAACATATCAGGAAAATTTTAGCTAAACTTAAAACTTCCTTTAAAATTATTATAAAGAGAATAAATGAGAGACATTAGAAATATTGCAGTTATTGCGCACGTTGACCATGGTAAAACAACACTTGTTGATGAATTATTAAAACAATCAGGAACTTTTTCTTCGCACCAAGAAGTAGATGAAAGAGTTATGGATAGTAATGATATTGAAAAAGAAAGAGGAATTACAATTCTTTCTAAGAATACTGCTATTGATTACGAAGGTGTAAGAATTAATATCATCGACACTCCGGGCCATGCTGACTTTGGTGGAGAAGTTGAGAGGGTTCTTAAGATGGTTGACTCAGTATTATTACTAGTTGATGCGCAAGAAGGTACTATGCCTCAAACAAAATTTGTTGTAAAAAAAGCATTACAATTAGGTCATAGACCAATTGTTGTTATTAACAAAATTGATAAACCAGGTGGAGATCCAGATAGAGTTGTTGATGAAGTATTCGACCTATTTGACCAAATGGGTGCTAATGAAGAACAATTAGAATTCCCTGTTATTTACGCAGCAGCTAGAGATGGTTATGCAATGACTGCTTTAGAAGACCCAAAAGAGAACTTAACACCATTATTTGAGACTATTTTAGCAGAAGTTCCAAAGCCAAAAGGTGATGATGAAAATGGTCTTCAACTTCAAGTATTCACACTTGATTATGACAACTTCATTGGAAAAATTGGTATTGCTAGAATTTTCAACGGTACTATTTCTATGGGTGAGACTGTAACTTTAGTTAAAGCTGACGGTGAAAAAGTTAAAGGTAGAGTAACAAAACTTATTGGATTTAAAGGTGTTGATAGATTTGACATTGATAAAGCTGGTACTGGTGATATTGTTGCTGTTGCAGGTTTTGAAACTATTGATGTTGGTGATTCACTTTGTGATCCAGCAAACCCAATGCCACTTGATCCTATGCATATTGAAGAGCCAACACTATCTGTAACATTTGCAGTAAATGATTCTCCATTAGCAGGAACTGAAGGTAAGTTTGTAACATCAAATAAAATTGATGAAAGATTAAGTGCTGAGATGAACACTAATATTGCTATGAATTATGAGCAAACTGGTGAGGGTAAATTTAAAGTTAACGGAAGAGGTGAACTTCAAATTTGTATCTTAGCTGAAAATATGAGAAGAGAAGGTTTTGAGTTCTCTATTGGTAGACCAGAAGTAATTACAAAAGAAGAAAATGGTGTAACTATGGAGCCATTTGAGCACTTAGTAATTGATACTCCAGATGAGTTCTCAGGTGCAATTATTGAGAAACTTGGAAAAAGAAAAGCTAATATGACAAACATGGTACCAATGGGTGCTGGTTATACAAGATTAGAGTTTGAAATTCCTGCAAGAGGTTTAATTGGTATTAGAACTGAGTTCTTAACTGAAACAAAAGGTGAGGGTGTTATGAACCATTCATTCTTAGAGTTTAGACCACATTCAGGTACTGTTGAATCTAGAAAACATGGAGCATTAGTTTCTATGGAAAATGGTGAAGCTGTTGGTTATTCTATCTTTAACTTACAAGATAGAGGAGTTATGTATATTGCACCTCAAGATAAAGTTTATAATGGAATGGTAATCGGACAACATGCAAAATCTAATGATTTAGATGTTAACCCAGTAAAAGCTAAACAACAGTCAAACGTAAGATCTTCAGGTGCAGATGAGTCTATTAAACTTGTTCCACCAAAAGTGATGTCTTTAGAGAATGCTTTAGAGTGGATTGAAGAAGATGAGCTAGTTGAAGTTACTCCTTTAAGTGTTAGAGTAAGAAAAAGAGACCTTGATCCAAACGTAAGAAAAAGATCAGCAAAGAAAGCAAAATTCGCTGAATAAGATTTAACTAAACAATCTTATTAAGGGGAAGAGCTTTTGCTCTTCCCCTTTTTTTATGCAAAAAATTAAATAAAAGGAATAGATTTCATGTCTGATGATATGTGGCTTAGGATTTTAAACAATTTAAAAATAAATTTATATTAATAGGAGATTTTTTTCTCCTATTAAAAGGAGAAAAAATGAAAAACAATATTAATACAAATAAAAAAGATTATATAATTTTAATAACAATATATTTTTTAACAATTACTACTAGTTTTTTAGCTATTACAAACTAATTGTTAAAAGAGATTTTAAATTTAGCACCTGTGTACTCAATATCATTATGTACATATGTGCTATTAGATGCTATGATTTTGGCATCATGATGGTCTGTGATAATTTGATAAGTCATAGATAAACCAATACCTGTACCTATATTCTTATGTTTTGTTGTAAAATAAGGCTCAAAGATTTTATTCAAAATATCTTTTTTTATACCCCCACCATTATCTACAATTATTAAGTCTAAACCAGTAGGCGTTTCTTGAGTTTCAATAAAAATAAGCTTTTTCTCATGCTTTTTAATGTGTTCATTCATAGCATCTTTCGAGTTGTTTATTATATTTATAAGCCCTTGAATTAATTGATTTTCAAAAGCAGGTATTTCCATATCTTCCTTAATATTTAAAACCAGTTCAATTTCATTACTACTTAGGGTTGATTTAATTATATTTATTGTTTTATTTACAAGCTGAGATATTTTTACAATATCTTTTTGCTCTTTATTTCGTATAAAATCTCTAAAGTCTTCAATTGTATTTGATAAATACTTAGCTTGTTTAGTAATATTTTCCATACTTTTGTATAAATCTTCTTTATCTAGTTTATTTACTTCACTTTTTAAAATAGTAGCACTTGATATTGAAGTAATAACACTTAAAGGCTGTCTCCATTGATGAGCGATATTACCTATCATTTCTCCCATTGAAGCTAGTTTTGATTGGGATTCCATTACTTTATTTTGAGAAATATCTCTCGAAATTCCTAAGTATCCATAAATCTCATTATTTTTATTTTTTAAAGCTGTAACATTTAAACTTACAGGAATGTGTTTTCCATCTTTAGTTTTATAAGTCCATTCTAGCTCATTATGTCTTAGCGCTGATTTTGCAATAAAGATATTAAAGTTGGGTTCTATTTTCTCTCTTAATTTTTTACTAAACTCTTCTGCCATCATGTTAAGTTCATCTTCTAAATGGAAAATCAGAGGTGTTTGTTTGTCTATAAGTTCTTCTTGCGTATAACCTGTAGTTTTTTCTACTTCTTTATTTACTTGTTTTATAATACCTTTTTTATCAGTTCTTGTTATCATATATCCTGAATTATCGAAAATTGTTGTTTGTAACTCTAGTGCTTCATATAATCTGTTTTCGCTATTTTTTTCATTTGTAACATCATAGAACCATCCAATAACTGCATTTTCATTATCAAAATCAATATTCATATAAGAAGCTAATGCCCAAACTCTTTTATTATCTATATTTAGTTCAATAAGTTTATTGTAAATTGTTTCATTGTTTTTTAACTTTTCTAATATTTCGTTATACTCTTTTTTATTTTCATAATAGTTTTTTGGTTTTCTAAAATCATTATCTTTTTTTATTAGTTTTTTGTATGCATGATTAGCAAAAACCACGTCTTCACTATTATCTTTAGCTATTCTTACTGCAATTGGACTATTTTGAAGAAGATATTCTAGTTTATTTTGTTCATTTTTTAAAACATCTGTAGATTTTTTGATTGTATTTATCATTTTATTTATACTACTAGATAAATTATCAATTTCGATAAAGGTATTATCTTCAAGAAGTTTTGTTGGAATACCATTTTTATCAACTACACTTACTGTTTTTGTAATGTCAGCGATAGGTTTTAAAATAAAGGCTTTAATTGTTAAAAATAGAAATAAAATCAGAAATAGTGAAAGAATAAAAGTATTCTTTATATTCTCTATAATGATCTCTTTTAACTCTTTATTCATTTTTTCATCTGTAATATAAATACTAATAGTTCCTATTTCAGTACCAAAAGATGAAACAATTTTATATGTATCAGAATAAAAAGCACCTTGAAGTTCTTGGTTATGTTTTAGATTTGTGGGGTCATAATCTATAATTTTACCATTTTGTTTGATTTTACCACTAGATAAAAACTCTTCACCTAAGATTTTTCCCATATTATAGTCATTTATTATAATTGCAAAAATATCTTTTCTACTTAGTTCATTATAAATTAGGTTATTATACTCATTAATAGCATATGCTGAAATAAGATTTTTAATATTATCTTTGATTGATAAAATAGTGGTTTTAGAGTCATTTTTCATGTTATGAATTATCTTATCTTTTGTAGACATATAGCTATAAGTAGAGTTAATACTCATAGTTAAAACAACAGTTGAAATAATAGTTATAGCTAATGCAAAATATAAAGATAATTTAAATTTTTTCATTAATTTTCTATTCCTAAAACATTTAGATTTATTTCATTTTTTTTCTGTTTTATATTTGCTGTTGATACGTTTAATATGGGGATTTGTATGTTTTTTACTATACTTTGATTATTTAGATATTTATGCATAGAAATAGCTGCTTGTTGTCCCATAAGATAGGGTTGTTGCATCCCTGAGGCAAGTATAGTATTTTTCTTTATTAATTCAATAAATTCAGGCTCTGCATCAAAAGCAATAAGTAATATTTCTTTTTCCTTATTTGAATCTTTAAGGGCTTTAATTGCACCTTTATATATATTTGAAGTTTGTAACCAAATAGCACCAAGTTCAGGGAATCTGTTTATTAACTCCTTTGTATATGTATAGGTCTCTTCATCACTCCAAGTAATTAACTGCTTTATATCAGCACCTTTTATATTTGCTTGATTTAAAGCTTCCATAAAACCTGCTGTTCTTTGCTGTCCATTAAGTCTTTTTTGAGGTATGGCAATAATTCCTACTTTTTTATTATCAATACCTTTTTTTTTCATTTCTTTTGCTAAAGTCTTTCCGATATTATACGCACCAAGTTTATTATTTGAAGAAATATATGATACATAGTTATCATTATCACTTCCTACATCTGCAATAACTACAGGTATGTTAGCTTTTTTTGCAAGCTTTAAAATAGTTACGCAAGCAGAAGAAGTCGTAGGTGAAACAACAATACCATCAACTTCACTTTTTATAGCACTAATAGTATGCATTAGTTCCATTTTGGCACTATTTTGAGAGTCATATACTTTAAAGTCATAAGCATGCTTTTTTGTAATATTATTAATACCTTTTGACATAATACTCCAAAAAGGAATTTTCATATCAGCAGTAATATATACAATTTTTTTAGTTTCAGTTGCTTGTAGTAGAGAGTTATTAAAAATAATGAAAAATAATAAAATTTTGAAATGCTTCATTTTAGCCCTAAAGTTATTTTCTTAGTTACACATTGTACATTTATTTCATTTCATATTTTATTAAGAATGCTAACTAAAAAGAGAAGATCTCTTTTTAGTTGAATTTTTTATTATCAGTGTTTTTTATAATTTCTAAGGCTATATCATTTGTTTTTGAAGCAATATCTTTTGCATTTGTAGCTACTTTTGCATTTTCTTGAGTTAATTGATCTATTTTTGTAATAGCTTCATTAATTTGTGAGATTGTTCTACTTTGCTCTTGTGTTGAATCAGTTACAGATGAGATGATTTCACTAGTGCTTTCTATTTTTTCATTAAGTTTACTAAAGCCTTCAATCATTTTTTCAGAACTATTTTTACCTTCACCTGCTTTTAAATTTGCTTTTTCAACTAGCTCTTTTATATCCTTTGCAGCTTCTGCACTTCTTCCTGCAAGGTTTCTTACTTCTTGTGCAACTACTGCAAAGCCTTTCCCTGCTTCACCTGCTGTTGCAGCTTCTACAGCAGCGTTTAGTGAAAGAATATTTGTTTGGAAGGCAATTTGGTCAATAATTGTAATAGCTTCATTTATCTCTTGTGTAGCACTATTTATTTCTTCCATGGATTTTTGTGTTTGACTTGCAAGGTTTTTACCTTCATTTGCATAAGTTAAGGTCTCTTTTGATAGCTCTTGCATCGTAATAGCTTGAGATGAGATTTCTCTAATTGATGCTGTTGTTTCCTCTACAGAAGCTGCTGTTTCTTCAATTGATGCAGCTTGAGATAAAGCAGAACTATTTAGATGTTCTACATTTGAAGAAAGCTCTTTAGAGTTTTGACTTAAGGTATCACCATTGTTTTTATTTTCTCTTAACATCGAAGTAATAGCTTCACCAAGGGCATTTATACCATCAATTAGCTTTTTAGTCTCCCCATGAATATCTTTATTTTCAATCTTTGATAAATAGTTATAGTTTGTATACTTATTTAACTCATCTAAGATATTATTCATTAGGGCTTCTTGATTTAAAAGCATTTTATTTATTGTTTTTGCAAAAGTTCTAATTTGAGGGTTTGCAGGCATTGACATAACTTGGTTATGGTAACTTCCTTGTTCTAGTTTATTTAAAACTAAAATAGCTTCACCAACACATTTCATATCTTGCTCTAGTTCTTCTTCTAAGACTTCTAAGTTTTTATTGATAAATTGAGCAATTTCACCTAACTCACCTTTTGATCTAACATCAATATGCTCAAAGGTATTTCTTTTTCTATTCATAAAGTCAAAGAATACTTCAATCCCATGTCTTATTTTCATAATTGATTCAATCATAGTTCTTGTATTATATGAAGCAATTAAAAGAGTTAGAACAATAACAATTACTAAAAACGTTGTTAATAAAATAAACTTATTTAAAGCTTCTTCTTTTTTTGTGATAGTATCATTTATTACCATTTCAGATAAATAGTCATCAGTTTTTTTAAGAAGATTAATTTTTTTAGTTATTGTTTTGAACCAATGTGTAGCATCTATACTAAAATCACCTTGCCCATTGTTATTTGTAATAATTAATTTTCTTAATCTATTTACTTCTTCTACTGCTTCTCCTTGAATAGAACTATTTTTAAAACTTACTGCTTCTTTTATTGCTAAAGTTTCAAATGTAGACATATGTGCGTCTTGTTGGGCTATAAGAGTAATAAATTTTGCTTGAAGTCCAGGAAGAAGTTTGTTCGCTCCAAATATAGCAGACCCTACAGCTCTTTCAATACCAGCTCTCTCTTTTGATTCCAAGAAAGAGTAATAAGCCATAGTTTCAAGTGTGATTTTATTATCAAGGGATTGTTTTGCAGTTAATGTAATATACTTTAAAAACATAGAGTTTAGGTTTGTATAGTACCCTAAGGCATTTTTTAAACTAATGTTGAAGCCATCAACTTGACTTCTGATATTATTAACTTTCCCAATTTCATTTAAAACTTTTTTTAATCTATTTGAATTTTCTTCATTCAAAATAGTATATAAATTATTTGATGATATAAAGCTATTTAGTTCATTTAATTTTTTATTTGTAAGCTCTCTTTGATTAGCAAGAATATTTTTAAATTTATCCCCTTTACTTCCAATAAAGCCAGCAGTTGCACCTCTTTCTTTTTGTGTTTCATGTACTAAGTGAGAAATACTTGCATTTAAATTCATAAGAACTTCTAGTTTATCATAGTTTTTATATTTATTAAAACCTTGAAAAAGTAAAATAGATGATACTACTAAAATGGCAAGCATTGGAATTATTATAGAGACTAATAACTTTTTTTTGATTGGTAAGTTTTTTAAGAAGTTCATTACTTTTTCCTTATTTCATTGTTTTGTATAGCTCTATAGCTTTTTCTATTTCATCCCTTGAAGCTACTTTTCTACATGACATGTAACCTTTTGAACCATCACTTGATTCAAGTGGATAAACAGTTGCATAAACCCAATAGTAATTTCCAAGTTTTGTTTTGTTTTTTACAAAACCTTTCCAAATTTTACCACTTTGTACAGTTTCCCATAGATCGGCAAAGGCTGCTTTTGGCATATCTGGATGTCTTAAAATATTGTGTGGTTTACCTATTAGTTCATCAAGTGTAAACTCACTAATCTCGCAAAACTCATCATTTGCGTACTTTATAAAGCCTTTTTCATCTGTCTCTGAAACAATAAATGAGTTGCTATCTAAAAGTATTTCTTTACCACTCATAATAATTCCTTTTTATAAATTGTTATATTATATACCAATTATTATTAATAAGTAAAAGTATACATGTTTACTTTTTAATTTAAGATAATTTTATATGAGTAATTTCTGAACTAGCTCCAAGTCTCATAGGTGGACCCCAAAAGCCTGTACCTTTGTTTACATAAACTTGGGTAGTTTCATTGTGTTTATTAAGACCTCTTACATAAGGCTGTTGTAGTTTAACTAAATAGTTAAAAGGAAAGATTTGACCTCCATGGGTATGTCCACAAAGAGCTAAGTCTATATCTTTGGTATCTATATCATTTAGGTATCTTGGTTGATGAGCTAAAAGTATAGTAGGAGAATTTTGTTTTTTCTCTAATGCTTTATCAAGATTAGGAATAAAGTGTCCATATTTATGACCAAAAACATCATAAACACCAGCTAGGTTGAAACCTTTGTTTTCATCTCCTATATAAACTGACTCATTTTCAAGTACTTTTATACCTAAGGAATTTACATAGTTTATGATAGTGTACACATCATGGAAGTATTCATGATTTCCCACTATAAAATAAGTTCCATATTTTGAATTTAGTTTTGATAGTTCTTCTAAAGCAGGTTTTGCAAACTCCAGTTTCGTATCAACCAAATCACCTGTGATTACAATAGTATCAGGCTTTAAAGAATTTACTCTTCTTACAAGGTTTGCTATAAACTCTTTATCAATAAGACCTCCAATATGTATATCACTTAGTTGTACTATTTCATATGATTTCTTAAGTTTTTTGATTTTTATATCTATAGTTTCAAGTTCAATAGTTTTGGCATTTTGCATTGCTTTTGCATTTGTTCCAACTACAAGTGAAACAGCCCCAATATCTAAGGATTTTTTAAAAAAAGCTCTTCTATTTTCTTTAAAAGGAGTTTTTTTAACACCAAATGAGATGATTTCGTGAATAATTGTTATGATAAATGTAAGGAAAATCACCCCAATAGGTAAAGATAATAAGAAATATAGCCAGTTAGGGAAAACTGGGTTGTATCTAGCAACTGGGTACATACATACCCCAAAAAATGTAATATATAAAAATGTGCTAAGATACTTTTTGGTCTTATCTTTAAACTCAAGTTTATCAATAAGACGTTTTTTTATTATATATGTTTGAAAAGCAAATACTGATAAAAAAACAGTTATAAATATTATAAAACTCATGGAAGATTATATATAGTAAAAATTAATAGATATTTAACAAAAAATAAAATTTATATTAAATAAGAAAATTTATCCTAAAGAAATAAAGAAACCTTAAAAATAGGTTCTTTATTTACTTTGTTTTGAAATACAATTAACTAAATTTAGTATTTCATCTTCAGTTTGTGTATAGTGTATTGAGATTCTAAGCCAGCCTGGTTTATTTGAGATATTTGCATCATCAATACCTAGTAAGTCATGTCCATAAGGTCCTGCACATGAGCATCCTGCTCTTGTTTGGAAACCATCAGTAGCAGAGATTTTTGCACATAGCTCATAAGGGTCAATATTATTTATATTGAAAGATACAATACCTATATTGTCCTCTTCTTGATTTCCATAAATTTCACAATTTGGAAGTTTATTTAACTCATTTATAAATAGTGTTTTTAGTTTTGTTTTTTGTTCATTTATAAACTCAAAACCTACTTCATTTCTTAGTTGATAAGCTAATGAAGCTCTAATAAACTGTAAAATTCCAGGTGTTCCAGCATCTTCTCTTAACTCGATACTTTTTTGATAAACTTGGCTTTCTTTATTTACATACTCAACAGTCCCACCTGCAGCGAAAGTAGGGGATAGTTTAGTATCAATTAAAGACTTTCTAACTATTAAAAGTCCACATGAACCAGGACCTCCTAGAAGTTTATGTGGTGACATAAACATAGCATCATAAAGTTCACATGGTACATTCATGTATGGCGAGCTTGCAGCTGCATCAAAACATACTAAAGCATTATACTTTCTAAGAAGCTTTGAAATTTTTTTGAAAGGGGTAATGATCCCAGTTACATTTGAAGCAATACAAAAAGAACCAATAATTTCTCTTCCTTCATTTTTCTTCAAAATCTTCTTTAAGTGTTTCATGTCGATTAAACCTTCATCATCAAGTTTAACCCTTTTTATTTCACATAATGCTTCTCTAAATGATACTTCATTTGAGTGATGTTCATAAGGTCCAACTATAACTAAAGGTAATTTTGATTTATCTACTTTTATTTTGTATCTCTTTTTAGTTGCAGGAGGAATATAAAGTCCAAGCAGTTCTTGTAAATGCTTAATCGCAGCAGTAGTTCCACAGCCACTTGGAAGTATTGCAAACTCTTCATTTACATCAAGACTTTTAGCTAAGTTAGTTCTTGCTTGTTCATAATAGTAAGTTGTTGCTTTTGCATTAGTTGATTCCATAGAGTGCGTATTTGCGTAAGTTTCTAAAACATCTCTTATTCTATTTTCAATAGGTCTAAAAGCAAGTCCTGATGCTGTATAGTCAAAATACTCACTTTTACTTTTTCCAATAGTGTTGTATTTTAAAAAGTCTAATTTTTTTGTATTTTCGTTAAAAAAAGGTTTAAATATATCTCGTGTCATTTTTGCTCATTAAATTAGTTAGGATTATTAGTTTTATAATTTTAAGTTATTTTATATAAGAGTTTGCTTGTACTTTGTATAAGAGCGTTTATATAGCTCTTATACGAAAGGATTAAATTCTATTGCTTCTAGATCTTTTGCAAAATCTTGGGCTTTATTTGTTGGTGCATCTAAAACTATAACATTTGCTTTATGTGTAAGTTTTACTTTTGTTGCTTTATATTTTTCAAGTAAGTTTATAAGTTCTTGAATCTTTTGTGAACCAATATCTAAAGTTTTTAGTTTACATCCAATATAACTTTGGTTATCAATCTTGCTTTCATTGATTCCAAGTCTAGGTGCTTTTCCTTCTACGAACTCTTCATCAATATCAAAATCTTTTATTCTAAATGTTACAGTTGAATCTAAAATATCAAAGAATTTACTAAATCCCCAAGACCCAACTAGATATTGAAAAGTACTATCTTCAATATCATCTCTTATTCCAAAATCTTTATAGATTTTAGCAATAGCTCTTGCTGTTGGAACAATTTGAGAAGAAGTAATAAATCCTAAATGCTCACCTATAACTCTTACAGAGTAAACGATTTTACCCTTTTCATTTTTTGTTGCATTGAAGCTAACATCAGGAGTATATGTCAAAGCACAGCCTTGAGCATAACCACTTACAGCAATTGTTAGTTCATTTGGTAAATTAGAGAAACTTTTATTGCCTATAAATGTTTCATTTAATTTATCAGCTATTTTACTAACATCTGCAATTTGTGTTTTATCTATTCCATTTACAGGACAAGTAATGATATTTTTTACATTATGTCCAGCTTCAAAGATAGTTTTTAATCCCACATTTTGTAAAAGATTAAAAACCTCTGGCAAATTATGCATTTTCAGCCATTTAAACTCTACTTTTTGATGAGTGTTAAAAAATAGGCTATCTTTTGCAAATTTTGTGGATATAGTTTGTAAAGTTTTTAATTGTTCTAGGTTTAATTCTCCTAAAGGAAGAGGAACTCTTAAAGAAAAATGATCTTGAGTATCCTCTTGTTTGTGAATACCATACCATTTAAATCTTACTAAATCCTCTTCACTGGCTTTTTCACCTAAAACAGCATAGATATAGATGTCACTTATAACATCTAATCCATCCTTATTTTTTTTGATTTGTTCTATATCCATAGCTAGGTTCCTTGACATTAGATAGCCTTACAGTTCCATTCTGGGTAGTTTCTTCTAATGAATTCATTTAATTCTTTTTCTGCTTGAGTATACTCTTTAGTCTCTTCTTCTAAATGAGCAAAACCTTCAACAGAAGATACAATCATACCAGCACCAACTGTAGCATTAGTGTACTTATCAATAATAATGAAACTTCCAGTATATCTATTTTCATGATATGGGTCAACTGCAATTTCTCTATCAAGTGAAATAGTACATTTTGCAATGTCATTTAACTCTAATTTATCGGCTTCTACTTCTTCAAAAGTATTGATGTTCTTTTTAAACTCAATTGAATTAACAGCACCGTTTAATACAGAAGTTGCTCTTTTGATTACATAGTTTTGATTTAAAGTTAATGGCTTTTCATCCATCCATACAATCATCGCTGATAAGTGATTTGATACTTTTGGAATATCACTTGACTTTACAATCATATCACCTCTTGAAATATCTATTTCATCTTCAAGTGTAATTGTTGTAGCCATTGGAGCAAATGCAGTTTGAATAGTTTCAACTTCTTCATCTTTTCCAATAGGTCTTAAATCTTTAATATCATTTGATACAATAGATTTAACTTTAGATGTTTTTCTTGAAGGTAATACAGTAATTTCATCTCCAACGCTAATTGAACCACTTGCAATTGTTCCAGAGAAACCTCTAAAGTTTAAGTGAGGTCTTACAACATATTGAACTGGTAATCTAAATGAATCAGACTCTTTTTTATTAATAGGAGTATTATCTAGTAGCTCCATTAACGGCTTACCTGTATACCAAGGTGCTTTATCTGAGTTAGTTAAGATATTATCTCCATCTAATGCAGAAATTGGAATAAACTGAATATTTAAATCTTCATTATGTGGAAGATATTCAATAATTTCTTGATAACCTTTTTTAATATCTTCAAATACTTCTTCACTAAAATCAACTAAGTCCATCTTATTAATAGCAACGATTAGGTTTTTAATTCCTAATTGTGATGCAATATAAGAGTGTCTTTTAGTTTGAGTTAAAATACCTTGTCTTGCATCAACTAAGATAATTGCTAAATCAGCTGTTGAAGCTCCTGTTGCCATGTTTCTTGTGTATTGTTCATGACCTGGAGTATCTGCAATAATAAACTTTCTCTTATCTGTTGAGAAGAATCTATAAGCAACATCAATAGTAATACCTTGTTCTCTCTCAGATGCTAAACCATCAACTAAAAGTGCTAAGTCAATCTTCTCACCAGTTGTTCCAACTTTTTTACTATCTTTTTCTATACTTGCTAATTGATCTTCAAAAATCATTTTTGAATCATATAATAGTCTTCCAATTAAAGTTGATTTACCGTCATCAACTGAACCACAAGTAATAAATCTTAAAATCTCTTTGTTTTCATGCTCTTTTAAATATGCTTCAATATTCTTTGAAATTAAATCTGATTGATGTGCCATCTTAAAAATACCCTTCTTGTTTCTTTTTTTCCATTGATGCGTCACCATCACTATCTATTAGTCTACCTTGTCTCTCAGATGTAGTACAAGTTAACATCTCTTGAATAATCTCTGGTAAAGTAGAAGCTTCACTCTCAACTGCTCCTGTTAAAGGATAACAACCAAGTGTTCTAAATCTAACTTTCTCTTTTTTAGCTGTTTTTCTAAGCTCTTCAGGAACTCTATCATCATCTACCATGATTTTTGTACCCATGTACTCTACAACTTCTCTTTCTTTTGAGAAGTATAAATCAGGAATATCAATATTTTCTAAATAGATATATTGCCAAATATCAAGTTCTGTCCAGTTTGATAATGGGAATACTCTAATAGACTCACCTTGTGTGTGTTTACCATTGTAGATATTCCATAATTCTGGTCTTTGGTTCTTTGGATCCCATCTATGGTTTTTATCTCTAAAAGAGTAGATTCTCTCTTTCGCTCTTGATTTTTCTTCATCTCTTCTAGCCCCACCAAATACAGCGTCAAACTTTTGGATATTTAAAGCGTTTTTTAAACCTTCTGTTTTCATAACTTCTGTATGTAGTGAACTTCCATGTTCAAATGGAGAAATATCCATCTCTAAACCTTTAGGGTTTGAGTAAACAATTAATTCCATTCCAACTTCTTTAGCACGTCTGTCTCTAAATTCAATCATTTCTTTGAATTTCCATTTTGTATCCACGTGCATTAAAGGTAATGGAGGAGGTGCTGGGTAAAATGCTTTTTGTAAAATATGTAGCATTACAGAAGAGTCTTTTCCTACTGAATAAAGCATGCCAGGGTTAGAAAACTCTGCTACAACTTCTTTCATAATATGCATAGACTCAGCTTCAAGCTGTTTTAAATGTGTTAATCTTTCATTACTAATTTCCATTTTATTCCTTTATTTCTTGTGTAAACCACACTCTTTGTGTTCTGGGTTCTCCCACCACCATCTTCCGGCTCTTATGTCTTCACCTTCTTTTACGGCTCTTGTACATGGTGCGCATCCAATACTTGGGAAGCCTTGGTCATGTAACTTGTTGTATGGAACTCTATTTTCTTTGATGTAGTTCCATACATCTTCTTCATTCCAGTTGATAATAGGATTTACTTTAATAACTTCAAAAGCTTCATCCCATTCAATTACTGGCATATCAGTTCTTGTTACACTTTGAGCTGCTCTAAGTCCTGTAATCCAAACATCTAAATCTTTTAGTGCTCTTTTTAAAGGCTCAATTTTTCTAATTCCACAACAGTTTTTTCTTTTCTCAATACTTTCAAAATGTCCATTTACACCTTGGTCTTGGTATAATTCTTGAACTTTTTGGCTATCTGGAAAAAATACATCAATTTTAATATTGTATTTTAAGTTTGTTGCATCCATCACATCGTAAGTTTCTGGGTGTAGTCTTCCTGTATCAAGTGTGAAAATTCTGGCTTCTTTGTCTTGTTTTAACATTATGTCTGTTACAGCTTGATCTTCCGCTGCTAAACTAGAACTTAGAGCAACTTTACCTTTATAGTTTTCTAAAAAGAAAGCTATTACTTCTTGTGTTGATTTATTTTCTAAATCTTTATTTAATCTATTTACTATTTCTTTACTCATAAATACCTTACCTAAATTTGATAATCATTTTCTGCTGGTTTAACTCTTCCTAAATTTATCTTATTCCATGCTCTTTCATGGAAGTAGTATAAAATCATCTTTGTAACAAGTTCGATTGAACCAATTGAGGCAGCCATACCTAAACTTCCTGTAATAAAATAAGAGATGATGATTGTGTCAAGAGTTCCTAGAGTTCTCCAAGATATAGTCTTTACGATAGATCTATAAGGTTTTTCATGCATATTTATTTTCCCTTTCTTTTTAAAGGGCTATATACTGATGAAGAGTTATTACTCTTCATCATAGTTATATAGTCCTGAACTTAAATATCTTTCACCTGTATCACAAAGGATAGTAACAATTGTTTTACCTTTATTTTCAGGTCTGTTTGCAATTACATCTGCTGCGTGAACATTTGCTCCTGCTGAAATACCAATTAATAAACCTTCAGTTTGAGCTAATTTTCTAGATGCTTCAATAGCAGTATCATTTCCAACTGTAAGAACTTCATCAAATACATCAGTATTTAATACACCTGGAACAAATCCTGCACCAATACCTTGGATTTTATGAGGTCCTGGTTTACCACCACTTAATACAGGAGATGCTTCTGGCTCAACTGCAATTACTTTAATATCAGGGTTGTGTTGTTTTAATACTTCACCAACACCTGTAATAGTTCCACCAGTACCAATAGCTGCAACTAAAATATCAATTTTTCCATCTGTATCTTTTAAGATTTCTTGTGCAGTTGTTTGTCTGTGAATCTCTGGATTTGCACCATTGTTAAACTGTTGTGGAATGAAAGAGTTTTCTGTTTGCTCTGCTAATTCACTTGCTTTTTCAATAGCACCTTTCATACCTTTTTCTGGCTCTGTTAATACTAAATCAGCACCTAAAGCTTTTAATAATCTTCTTCTTTCAATACTCATTGATGAAGGCATAGTAAGAACTAATTTAATTCCTAAAGCTGCACAAACAGAAGCTAAAGCAATACCTGTATTACCAGAAGTTGGCTCAATTACAGTTGTATCTTTGTTGATTAAACCTTGCTCTAAAGCAGTGTTAATCATGTTTGTACCAATTCTATCTTTAACAGAGTGAGATGGGTTCATAAACTCACACTTACCTAATACAGTAGCACCACTTGCGTTACTAGAACCTTGTAATTTTACTAATGGAGTGTTTCCAATTAATTGTGTTAAATTTTCAGCGTAATTCATAATTTATTTCCTTTATATACTATAATGTAAAAATTCATTGTATTTATCTTGATAATCATCTAGACCAGCTAGAGTCACATCAAATATTTTTTTCATGCTTTGCTTCGAATCATCAAAAAAGATATTCAAAATTGGATTCGAAGCTTTAGCATCAACAATCTTTAAATCATCCTCTAATGCTATTAAAATATCAACAACCTTGATATCTTCAGCATTATGAGCTAGGATATATCCACCCTTAGCACCTCTAATACTTTTTACAAGTTCGGCTCTTCTTAACTTACTTAGAAGTTGTTCTAAGTAGTTTTGAGGAATATTAGCATTTGAAGAGATCTCCTTGATTTGCATAGGAGTCTCTTTGTCATGCTTGCTTAGTTCGTACATGGCTGTAAGACCATATACACCTTTTGTGGATATTAACGGCATTTTATTTCTCTCTTAATTTAATGCTTGATTTAAATCTTCTATTAAATCAGCAGGATTTTCTAAACCAATTGATAATCTAACCGTAGTAGGGTTTACACCAGCTTTTTCTAACTCCTCAGGGCTTAACTGAGAGTGAGTTGTAGAAGCAGGTTGTACAATAAGTGATTTTGAATCACCAATATTTACAACAACACTAAATAGTTTAGTACTATCAATCACTTTTTTTGCTTCCTCGTAAGACTCGGCTTCAAAAGAGATAAGACCAGAAGCTTTTCCACCTTCAAAGTACTTTTGAGCTTTATCATAATATGGACTTGATTCTAATCCAGGGTAGTTAACAGACTTAACTTTTGGATGAGCTTCTAAGAATTTAGCAACCTCTAAAGAGTTTTTAGAGTGTTTTTCCATTCTAATTTCTAAAGTTTCAATAGTTTGTAATAGTAACCAAGATGTATTTGGAGATTGACAAGCCCCAATATCTCTTAATAGTGCTAACCTAATTCTTAAACAAAAGTTTGGCAATGGCACATCAGTATAAACTAAACCATGGTAACTTGCATCTGGCTCTACAAAGTGATAGTATCTTTTAGAGTTTTCTTTAAAGAAATCTGCTAAACCATCTCTTTCAATAATAGCACCACCAACAGCAGTACCTTGACCATTTATAAACTTAGATGTTGAGTGAACTACTACATCAACTCCCCATTTGATTGGATTAAATAAAGCTGGACTTGCTACTGTGTTATCACAAATAGTTAAAACTCCATTTCTTTTACCAATCTCTACGATTTTTTCCACATCTGCAATTGCAATTTGTGGGTTTGATAAAGATTCAAAGAAAATTGCTTTTGTCTTATCATCAATTTGCTCTTCTAAATTTGAAGCATCTGCACTTTTAAATACTTTTGCTGTAATTCCAAATCTTTTTATAGTGTGAGTTAAAAGTGTAACAGCTCCACCATATAATTTATCAGAGATAAGGATGTTGTCACCTGCTTCTGCTACGTTTGAAATAGCGTAGAAAATAGCAGCTTGACCACTAGATACACAAATAGCTCCAGCTCCACCTTCAAGTTGAGCAAGTCTTTGCTCTAATACATCAGTAGTTGGATTTGTTAATCTAGTATAGATTGAACCTAACTCTTTTAATGCAAATAAGTTTGCAGCGTGCTCAGCATCTCTAAATGCGTACGCAGTTGTTTGAGCAATCGGCACAGACATAGTACCCCAACCCTCTTTATTGTTGTAGCCTCCATGTACTGCAATCGTTTCTTTATGCATTTTGTATCCTTTATATTTTTTCTTCTTTCTTTTGTTTTATGTCGAAATTGTAATATATTTTAAAATTAATGTCAAGTGATTTAATCATAATTAACTTGATATTCTTTACTAAATTACTATTATTTAGGCTTTTTGAGCTAATTTTGGCTAAAAAACACTAATCTTGAACATATTACTAAAGTACCATAAGATGGTACTTACAATACTATTTTAACAAGTTAAAAGTAATCTTGAGTAAAAAAATAGACAAAAAGATAAAAATTTTTAAAAAAAGGTGTAAAAAAGTAAAGTTGATTACTTTAGTATAGAATAAAAACAGACTATTTTCACAAAAAAATGCTATAATTTATACTAAATTAAAGAGGTCAGATATGGAAAAACACTCGATTTTAAACGATATTGATTTAAATAGCAAAGAAGAAATCTTTAGTGATTTACTAAAGAATAAAAATGTAAGAATTGAACGAATTGTTTCTACTGGTCAAACAAGCCCAAAAGATTTTTGGTATGACCAAGATGAAAATGAGTTTGTTTTACTACTTGAGGGTGAAGCTATTTTAGAATTTAAAGAAGAAGATAAAGTAAAAGAAGTAAAATTAAATAAAAATGACTATATAGATATAAAAGCTCATGTGAAGCATAGAGTAAAATATACAGACACTAATAATCCAACTATTTGGTTAGCAGTATTTTACTAAACCTTGCTGTCATCATATATAAAGTATAATTCCAACAAGAAATAAAAAGAGGATAGATTTTGAAAATAGCGATTATTGGAGCAGGGGCTGCTGGTATTATGGCAGGTATTACTGCTAAGAGATTAAACAAAGACTTGTCAATAGATATATTTGATATAAACAAAGGCATAGGAAAGAAGATATTAGCATCAGGAAATGGAAGATGTAATATCTCAAACTCAAATATCACATATAATAACTATATTGGTGAAAATCCCTCTTTTGTAAAAGATGCTCTAAAACAGTTTACTTTTAATGATTTTGAAAAGTTTTGTAAAAGTATAGGACTTTTACTAGATATAAAAGAGACTTGCAAAGTATATCCTCTATCAAATGAAGCCAAGTCAGTAGTAAACTTACTAGAAAGTGCATGTGTTTCACTTGGTATAAACCTAAACTTAGGTGTAAAAGTAGAAGATATAGAAAAACAAAATGATAAGTTTGAACTAAAAACAGAAGAAAAAATCTATAAAGATTATGACAAAGTAGTAATCAGCTGTGGACTAGCAGCAGCTCCTCAGCTAAATGCAACGGAGTTAGGTATGGATTTTGCTTCAAAGTTTGGACACTCTTCAAATCTAACATATCCTTCACTGGTAGGACTTCATACAGACTATGAGCAAAAAAGTAGACTTCAAGGTGTAAAAAAAGAATCAGAAGTTACACTTTATATAGATGGAAACAAAGAAGCTTCAATAGTAGGAGATGTGTTATTTACAAAATACGGAGTATCAGGTTTTGCTATCTTAGATATATCTCAATATGCAGTATATCCTCTAAGTTTATACCAAGATGTACAAATAGCAGTAAATCTTTTCCCAACTATAAATAGAAATGAGCTTTTAGCTTCTATTGAGAGTTTACTAAAATCTCTACCAAATCAAAATACCTCACTACTTCTAACAGGACTAATTTCAAATAAATTAGCCCCAATAATCCTAGAAAAATGTAAAATCCCAACAGAAACCCTAGCAAAAGACATAAACGCAAAACAAATAAGAGCAATAGTAAACAACCTAATAAACTGGCGATTCAAAATCACAGATACCCAAGGCTTCAAACACGCAGAAGCCAGTGGAGGAGGGGTTCGAACTGATGAGGTAGACCCAAAAACATACGAAAGCAAAAAATGCAAAAACCTATACTTCGCAGGAGAAGTACTAGATATAGTAGGAAATAGGGGTGGATTTAATCTACATTTTGCGTGGGC
Source organism: Arcobacter roscoffensis (assembly GCF_024267655.1). Taxonomy (NCBI): domain Bacteria; kingdom Pseudomonadati; phylum Campylobacterota; class Epsilonproteobacteria; order Campylobacterales; family Arcobacteraceae; genus Arcobacter; species Arcobacter roscoffensis. The sequence goes on along the minus strand of NZ_CP100595.1, from coordinate 3,130,338 downwards.
TTCAGGTTATATGGTTGGGAAAGCTATTTAAATTGTTTATTTTAATCTTTATTTAGTATAATATTTAATTATTATTAAATTTGAAGGGATTTATCTTTGTGGTTAAGTATTTTTAGTAAACAATTTTTTCTTGGTGTTTCATCAATATTGGTTTCTTTTATTTTGGGATATTATTTTCCTAACTATGGGAATAATGTGGGTTTATTTTTATTAATTAGTTTTTTATCAACATTAGGTGTAGCCCTATTAGTTGCTTCTATATTTAGTTACTCTTTAGAATTACCAAGTTTTATAAATAAAGTAAGAGCAATTATTGAAAAAGTAGTTATAGGTAAAGATTTTTTAGCTGATATGACTAATGAAAATAAGAAAGAAGTTCTTTCAAATATAATCAAGCCTAATCAAAAACAGTTAGATAGTTATTCCAATATAGAAAGTTATTATAATTATTTTATCCATGATATTATGAGTGTTGCAGAAAAAAATGTTAGAAGTAATTATAGAATTTTTATAAATGTCTATGAAGATAAGAGAAAAAAAAGGATTTATTCTGATGGAGTATATAGTTATAGGTTATTTCCTAGTGAAAATGGTTATAATCCTATAATTTTAGGTTTTGTAATTGCAGATAAAGATTCTAAAATCAAATCAATAATTATCAATAGTCCAGATGGTAAAACTAAAGATGTCAATATTGATGAATTGGTTCCAAAAGAAGAAAATGGCATTACAGAATATGAAGTTGATATACAAGAATTTGGTAATGGTCATGGACATTTAGATATTGAATTAAGAATGATAGAATATGGACATGATCACTGGCTAAATGTGAATTTTAAAGCATTACAACCAACTGATGGGTTTCAATTAAATGTGTATTGTCATAATAAAGTTAGAATTCAAGAAAGTATTGTGTTTGAAGCTTCTGATATATTTAATAGTGTTATTTCAGAAGATAGGAGAGAATTAAATGTTTCATGTTATCAATGGGTTAATGAGGGAACAGGTTTATCTTGTATTGTTTCAAAAAAACAGTAATCTTATGAGTGAGCATTTTCAAAATAGCGTAAAGAAAAATCTATATAAATTCGTGAAGAAGTTTTGACTGTTTGAGGTGAGGCACGAGCCGAGTTTCAAAACTTTAGAATTTAGATATATTTTTTAGCTATTTTGGAACCTAGCTCACGCTTTTCTTTTGCTTCTTTTCTTTACTAAAAAGAAAAGAAAGAAGTATCAAAACAAATAAAAACTAAAAGCCCAAACTAAAATAAATTCTTCAAAATAAAGCAAAACTTCTAACAAAAACCCAAAAATAAAATAGCAATTCAAGCTATAAACACAACTTATATTCAAATATCCATTAAAAACAAAGCATTAACATAAATAAAGAAGTCAATAAATTTATATTTTAATTATTTTAAAAGTGCTAAATAACATCAAATATAACTAGCAAATAACGAGGTCTGTGATAATATTTTCAAATACACACTAATTTGTAAATTACAATTTATAGCAGTTTTGCGACACACCCTTGCGCCTATTCATGGTAAAATTATACTATAAAAACATAGGAGCCATAAATGAGTCTAAGAATTATTGATAAGGATGTATATCTTAATGATACGGTTATCAGCACAAGAGATTTTATAGATCAAAGTATAGTTGAAGTAGTAAATATTCAAAAAGAACACATAAGCGATTTTTATAGATTAAAAAACACAGATATCTGCGAAAATGTGGAAGTTTATTGTGATAATGACACTTACTCTTTAAATATGTTTAGAGAAGACAATAAGTCTTTTATCTCAAAATCTATTGAGATTTTAGATAAAGATGAAGTGATTTCAATTGAAGATTTTAATAAGCTTATTGCTGAGGAATTTTCAAAAATCAATGAAGTTGAAGTTTTTGCTGATGAAGACTCAATTGAAGATAGTTTAAATATAGTTCTATCAACACAATTAAGTGATAGTGAGTGTGTGGAAGAAGCAAATTCTAAAATAGACTCAGCTTATAAAGAGTTAATTACTAAGATTTTCAACTCTTAAATCAAACATTTAAAATTGTGGGCTTTGTCCACAGTTTTACTTCTAATTAACAAACTTCTTAATCTTACTAATCTTACAATCCCTAAAATTATATATTACAATAATAAATCACATAGCTAATTTTGGCTAAACTTCCCAAAAAGGATTTAAAATGGAATTAGGATTATTTACAGGCTTTCTTGGCTTTTTTCTTACAGCTGTATTATTAGTGATTATCTTTCTTTACTTATATGCAATTGTTACACCTTATGATGATTACAAGCTTATTTTTGAGGACAATAATCTAGCAGCTTCTTTAGGTTTTGGTGGAGCTATTATTGGAGTATCTATTCCATTATATAGTGCATTAGTACACTCTACATCTTATTTTGATTTTGCAATTTGGGGTTTTATTGCTATCTTGATTCAATTGATTTTTGCATTTATTGTAACAAGACTTAGTGGTAAGTATTCGTTTAAAACTAAGATATCTGATGGAGTAATTTCTGTTGGTATATTAATGGCATTTTTATCAATTTCTATTGGATTATTAAATGCTGGATCAATGAGTTATTAAAAAACTCATTGATTAAGTATTAAAACTATTCTACAATCCCACTCATACAAGTAACTTCTATACCTTCTTTTCTCCATGCTTTTGTAATTTCAAGTAAACCTATACTATCACTTGGCATATGAGGTGCTATGATGATATTTCCTATATTTTGTTCAATTACAGCTTTTTTTACATCTTCTGGTATGTGCATAGCTATAATAGTTCCAACTCCTGCTTCAAAATATGATTTATACACGTCAGCTCCACCATTTGTACCACCTGCCATAAGAACTTCTATTCTTCCAGCATAATCATCATTTGAACCAACTCTAATAACTGGCTGTGCAACTTTTCCTTGGTAGTATTCCCATGAATTAAGCTCTTCAATTATATCTTTTAGTTTTGTTTTTGGCTTATCATCAAAGGCTTTGTTAAGTCTTGATTGAACTATCTCTTCTGTTATAAAATCAGCAGGAATATGTATGTTTAAATAAGGCATTTTCATAAGTCGTGCAGCAGAACTTACTCTATCGTAGTTTAAAGCATGACTTCCTAAATCTATACTTGCTTGTCTTTTTTTAAGAACCTTTTGTGCTTTATTTATAGGAACACCTGCTTTTACCATTCTATCAATTTGTACATCCATTACTTTTGCAAAATCAACTAAGCATGAGTCAGCTTTAGGATGATGTGATACTACACAATCATAGCCCATTTGTTGTGCTAAAAGTAGCTCAGGAGTTTCCATATCAACACCAATAAGTACTTTTTTTATATCCTCACCTTCTACTATAATATTTGTATCATAAGGCATTTCGTCTAGTTTGGCAAGCTCTAAGGCTTTGTTCATTAAATCATTTGTATTCATTTTTCTCACCATCTTTATTTTTTTATGTCAAAACTATGTAAAAAATATACAGTTTATGTATAGGTAATAGTTTTTAAAACAGTATAATTCCATCAATAATAAGCAATGATAATATTAAAATCTATCTTTTAAAACAGTTAGGTTTTTGATTTTTGAAAATTCAAAAACACCTTTGTTTGTATGAAGTAAGTTTTCATTAGATAGTTTTAATGGTTTTACACTTTTATATAATTTATTTTCATAGGTAAAACTTACATAGTTTTTATCATCTATTGCTTTTTTTATAAAACTCAAAAATATATTCATAAGATCTTTCTTTATTTGCAACTAAGTTGCATTATTGTAAAGTATAAAGAAATTATAGGAAAACAAATGCCAAAAAAAGCTTTAAGCAAAAAACATATTGAAGAGATTAAGAATCTTCTTTTAGAAAATAAAGCTAAAATAGAATCTACACTGCAAAGTATTTCAAATGAACATGACTCATTAAGTAATATGGATTTAAATGACGAAGCAGATTTCGCAGCAGCAAGTAGAGACTACACAAACGATACTCATATTAAGAATCAGCAACTAAAAGAGCTAAGTTTAATCAACCACGCACTACTAAAAATAGAAAATGGAACATACACAGGGCTTTGTGAGATGTGTGATAGTGAGATTACTATCAAAAGACTTAGAGTAAAACCCCATGCAAAATATTGTATTGATTGTAGAAACTATATAGATAAAGAAAAAGTTTCAATTGCATAAATAAACCATTTTGAAAGACATTTTTTCCCTATCAACAAAAAGGAATTTATATTAAAATGTTTTCATGAAGTTAGCCATAGTTATATTTAGAAACAATCTTCGAGTAGAAGACAACCCAAGCTTATATTATGCCTCAAAGAGTAATGATAGAGTTCTAGGACTTTACAGTTTTGAGATTTTACAAGGCCACCTATTTGGATTTAAAAAGTGTGGAAAATTTAGGGAAGCCTTTGTAAAAAGTTCATTAGAGCAACTCTATAAAGACCTTAAAGCATATGGGATAAATCTGTGTTTTACAAATGATTTTTCAAATACACTAGCTAAACTGTCAGACAAATTTGATATAAGCGTATATTTTGATGAAGAAGTGGGATCTGAAGAAGAACACCTACAAAGAGTTTTTGCCAAATATAAACATAAAAGCTATTTTAATCAAACTATGATAGAGCCATTTGAGTTTGATTTTACAAAAAGTTTTAGTCATTTTAGAAATAAAGCTGAAAAGTTAGAAATTCCAAAACCCTTAGGATTACCAAATAAGGTAAAAACAGTAGAGTTTGAATCAGAACAGTTTAGTAAAGCTATGATTTCATACCCTAATGATGCCATATTTTTCGAAGCAGGTGAACATAGAGCTAAACAAAGATTAGAAGATTATATGAATAATATCCATAGCTATAAGGACACTAGAAATGCTATGAGTGGTTTTGATAACTCTACTAAGTTTTCACCTTATTTATCAGCAGGTAATATTTCAGCTAGAATGATTTATCACAGGTTAAAAGAAGAAGAAAGAAGAGGCTATCAAAGTCAATCTTCTTATTGGATTTATTTTGAGCTTTTATGGAGAGATTTTTTTCATTTAGTAATGTTATATTCCAAGAATAGGCTTTTTTTAAAATCAGGATTAAAAGGTAAAAATTTTAATTTTAGAAATGATAAAGAAAGCTTAGATAAGTTTTTTAGTGCAAATACAGGCATTGATATTATTGATGCAAGTATTATTGAGTTAAAAAGTAGCGGTTGGTTATCAAATAGAAATAGACAGTTAGTAGCTAGTTATTTTGTTAAGAATCTAGGCTTAGATTGGCGTGTTTGTGCTGCGTTTTTTGAAAGCTACCTAGTAGATTATAATCCAGCTTCTAACTATGGCAACTTCGCTTATCAAGCCCATGTGGGTAATGATAAGACATATAGAGTTTTTGACCCTATTAAGCAGTCACATACCTATGGTGGTGATAATTATATAAAAACTTGGTTAGATAGAAGAAGTAGTTCTTTTATCGATTATCATAAAATGTCCCAAGAAGTTAAAAAAGAAGTTTTTAATGAAGCTTAGTAGAGCTTTCTCCCAAGTAAACTTGGGAGAACTCTATTTCTTACAGTGTTCTGCGTAGTAAAATCCAAACTTATTTTTTGTACCAGTCTTATGTTTTTTTGATGAATATCCAGTTGCAACAGGATTACAATTATCAATCCATGAATAAATATCATAAATTTTTACTTCTTTAAAGCCCATTTTTCTAAAAGTTTGTGCTTCAAGTGAAGCTCTTTTTGCAGTATTGCAAACAACAATCAGATTTTTCTTTACAAAGTTATCATCCATATCATATACGAAAAGTTCTAAGGCTTTTTCAGGGGCTTGTCTTCCAACTCTAGCACTTCCTTTTATATGTGCTGATGACCATTCTTCTTTTGTTCTTACATCTACAACTAGCCAATCTTTTGCTTTTAGAGCTTTCTTTACATCTTCATCACTAGCATAGTTTCCAGCTTTTTTGTCTTCATTTATAAGCTTACTTGTTAACTGCTTGTAACTGATAAAATCTTGAGCAAAAATAGAACTTATACTTAAGAATGACATTAATAAAAGTGATTTTAGTTTCATTAGTTTTCCTTATATTTTTACATATCATATAGGAAAATACTTTAATCTTTCTTTAAGAATTATATAAAAAGATTATATTTAAATCATAAGCTTAGATTATAGTTTAACTTTTGCTTTGTTGCCATCTTATGATTTTTCTATCTTCTTGAATTATATGTTGGACAAGTGTTAAGTCAATTATAATTGCAAGCTCTTTTTCAAAGACTTCAGGTTTTAAATTAGGAAGCTCTTTTACAAAACTATTTAACTCACTAATTATTCCTTTATGAATTTTCTTATGATTTTGCAGTTCTGGATAGTTTACTTCTTGCATATATGTTTCTTCATCGCTAAAGTGAGTTTTCATATAATCATAAAGTTCAACTAATATAGATTTGATTTTTTTATTTCTATCCTTATCATCCACTGTTTTAAAGGCTTCTTTTGCAATATCAAAGAGTTGTTTATGCTCTTGATCTATTTTTGAGTTGTTTACACTATAAACATGCTTCCATCCAAAATTTTTTCTTAGTTCATCTAAAGGGGTTTGCCAAAGTTGGATTTTTTTATCTTCTAAAATAATATGTTTTACAAAATAATCATCTATAAATAAAAAAAGTCTCTTTTCAATTTGTGCTATTTCAAGAGTGTTAAAATCTTTTATGATTTTCTTTAACATATCAATCATTTGTACATGAAGTTTTTTGTGATCTTTTAGATGTGGATATTTAATTCTTTCCATAAGTTTTTGTTCATCATTAAAGTGTTGACCCACATATTCAAATAACTCAGTTATTATAGATTTTAACTCTTGTAGTTTTGTTTTTTCATCTTGTAGTTTATTTACATTAAATGCTTTTCTTGCAATATTAAAAAGTTGTTGATGTTCTTTATCTATTTGTAAATTGCCAATGTTATATTCACTTTTCCATATTAGTTCTTCTGCATCTATTTCAAAGTCCATAATGAAGCCTTTTTAAAGAAGTTATATTTATTATATACCTAAGATATTAAAATAATAATAAAGTATGATAGAAAAGTTGTATTAAATTTATAATTAAGTTGCAGATTTATCCTTATTCTTATGTTTATTCTATATAATTACAAAAATATTATAGTAAAAAGGTATTTTATGAGTGGTGAAATAACACAAGAACCAGTTACTGATAGTCAGAAAAAATTAATTCAAGATGAATTTAATACAAATGTTGCTTTTTATGTACACTTAAAAGCTTTTAATGACAATGTTAGAGCAGACCTAAAAAAAAGAATTAAAGAAGTTTTCTTTTTTACAAAAGGTATTCATTGGAAGTTTGATAGTTTTGGTATAGAAAAACCAGGTTCAAGAAGTTCTGATATTTTAGGATATTTTATTTTTAGAACTACAGATGTGGAAAAACTAAAGAAACTATTTTTAGATGAGTTCAAGGATTATGATAATGCTATTAAAATCTCTTGTTCAGTAGCAAAATACCAAAAAACAGAAGAACTGTTTTTTGATTTAGAAGTATAAAGTCTAAAAGACTTTATACTTACTTTCTTAAAAGCAAAATAGCTAAAATTGAAGAGATAGTTATACTTATTGCAATTGGCAAGAAAGTATGATTTGAAAAACTTAGAGAAATTGATGAAACAATCGCTCCTAATCCAAACTGTAAAACCCCAATAACACTTGAAGCAACCCCAGCATTTTTAGGAAAAAATTCAATAGCTAAAGCTAAACAATTACCAAAAACAAAAGCCATCACACCCATATAACAAGCTATTAAAACAACTGTAAACACAAGTGAAATAGACTCGTGATTCAGTAAAAATAAACCTCCTGAAACTATTTGTACAAGTAGGGCAAACTTAACTATTTGTTTTGTAGTAAAGCTTTTAAGTAAAGAGACATTTACTCTAATAAGTGCCATTAAAACTACAAAGTTTATTCCAAAAAACAAAGGAAAATAATCAGTTGAAATTCCATAATGCTCTATATAAATAAAAGAACTCTTTGAAATAAGTATAAAAAAACCTCCAAAAGACAGACCAAGAACTAACATATATTTTACAGCATCATAATTACTTAGTACAATTTTAAAAGAGTTAAATACATTTTGTTTTACATAAGTAAAACTCTCTTCTAAATCCTTATAAACTAAAAAAGCAACTACAAGTGAGTAAACAGTTAAAAATATAAACACAGCTTTCCAACTATAAAAGTGAATAATAAATGCACCAATAAAAGGAGCAACCATCGGTGCAAGGCTTCTTACCATTCCCATTAGTGAAAATACTTTAGCAGCTTCTTTCCCATGAAATCTATCTCTTACACTTGCTGCTGCGTTTACTACAACTATTCCTCCAAAAAAGGCTTCAAAGAATCTATATAACCATAGTTCATAAATATTTGTAGAAAAGATTATTAGAAAACTAAAGAAACTAAAGCCTAGAAGTCCGATTATTGAGCCTTTTCTTCTCCCATATCTATCCGAAATAGGTCCTCCAAAAATTTGACCTATCGCAAAACCTATAAGAAAAATAGATAAAGAAAGCTCAATTTTTTCAATACTTACACTAAAGTATTTTGCTATTTGTGGAATTGAGGGAAGGTAAGTATCCACTCCCATTGGAGCAACTGATGATAGAGCAGATAAAAGAATTATAAGATAAATATGATTTATTGATTTTCTCATTATTTGCACTCTACATTTGAAGCTACTTTTTCAAGTAGTGTTTTTAAAGTATTAAACTCTTCATTTGATAAATTTTGTATTATACTTTCTCTAAATTCTTTTACCTCTTTTTGACTTTTTTCTAAAATCTCTTCACCTTTAGGGCTTAGTTTTATTATATTTGTTCTTCTATCAGCTTTATTTCTTATAATAAGTTCTTTGTTTTCCAATGTTCTAAGGGCTCTACTTATAGTAGTTTTATCTTTTCCTAGAGTTTGTGAAATCTTAGTTTGGTTTACATCCTCTTCATATTTTATAATCTCTAATGTAGCCCTTTGTTCAGGAGCTATCTCATACTTTTGTAAAACTTGCGAGAACTTACTATTTATTTTATTTACTGTTTGATTTATTTTAAATCCGATTGATTCGTGTAGTTCATATTTCATAATATTCCTTAAATTGTATATGCAATAGTTGCATATGCAACCTTTGAAGCAAATAAAAAGAACTAGAACCCTTTAGGGTCTAGCTCGTTAAAATTTATGATTTTATCAAGTCTTATTTTTAAACCACTTTTTAAAAGAGCAAATTCTTCTTTGTTTAGTGTTTTAAAGTCAACTATTAAATCCTTAATACTCTCTTCTTTATTTTCATCATTTATAAAAACAATAGTATTTAATTTTCTTTTAACAGCGGCACTCTCAAGCTCATCGTAAAAGTGACACGCAACAGGTTTATAATCACTCATTATTCTATAATATCCAGTATATCAAGTGGTTTTTTAACTAGAAAATCAGCTCCACTTTCAAGTAATTCTTCTTTAGTTCTAAAGCCCCAAAGAACACCTATTCCTTTCATCTTTGCATTTTTTGCAGTTTGCATATCTACTTGTGTATCTCCCACAAAATATACTTCTTCGCAAGGAGTTTCAAAACTATTTGCAATCTGTATAGCTGCACTTGGATTTGGCTTTTTTTCAATATGAGCTTTTTGTCCATGAATTTCTTCAATATTAAATTGAGAGAATAAAGAGTTTGCATAAGCAATAGTAAATTCATGTGGTTTATTTGATAAAATACCTATCTTATAATCTCTTTTTTCAAGCTCTTCTAATAGCTCATAAATTCCATCATAAGGCTTAGTTTTAGCATGAAGTTTTTGGTCATATACAACTTTAAATCTATTTGTAACTTCTTCTTTTACTTTTTCGTTTGTATCATCAGCTAAAGCATTGTTTACAAGAAAATCAATACCACCACCTACAAAGTTTTTATAATCGTTTAATTCATGATGTGGTAGGTTTAATTCGATGAGAACTTGATTCATACAAATAGCAATATCTTCTAATGAATCTATCAATGTTCCATCTAAGTCAAAAATTATGGCTTTATTTTTCAAAATAGTCCTTTATATAATTATGGACTCAATACTATATTAAATATAATTAACTTTGTATAAATATTAAAAAAAAGTGATACAATATTATTTATGGAGAGCAAATAGACTAATGGTTGAAACACTTTAGGTACTTTTTCTAATAAATGGGGGTTTATTAAGAAAGAGTTTAATAGATATTGAATATGATTATCAATAATAAATATATTAAAAGGTGATAACACTATGAAAGCATCAGATTTATTTGTAAAAGCTTTAGAAAATGAGGATGTTGAGTATATTTTTGGAATACCAGGTGAAGAGAATTTAGATTTATTAGAGTCGTTAAGACAATCCAAAATTAAACTTATACTAACAAGACATGAACAAGCAGCAGGTTTTATGGCTGCAACATATGGAAGACTTACTGGAAAAGTTGGAGTTTGTTTATCCACTTTAGGCCCAGGAGCAACAAATTTTGCAACAAGTGCAGCTTATGCACAACTTGGTGGTATGCCAATACTTATGATTACAGGGCAAAAGCCTATTAAAAAATCAAAACAAGGTAGATTTCAAATCATAGATATTGTAAATATGATGAAACCTATGACTAAATATTCAAAACAAGTAGTAAATGGAAACAATATTCCATCTATGGTAAGAGAAGCTTTTAAAGTTGCAACAACTGAAAGACCAGGAGCTGCACTTATTGAGTTACCAGAAGATATAGCAGAAGAAGAGGTTGAACATAATATTTACCCAGTTAGGGATGTAAAGTATCCCCATGCAAATAAAGATGTAATTTTAGATGCAGTTAGGATGATTGAAAAAGCAAAAAGACCACTTCTTTTAATAGGTGCAGGAGCAAATAGAAACAGAATTGGAAATGCCCTTACAAACTTTGTAAATGAAACAGGAATACCTTTCTTCTCAACTCAAATGGGTAAGGGAGTAGTTGATGAAAATCATAAACTATGTTTAAGTACAGCAGCACTATCTCAAGATGATTTTATTCATTGTGCTATTGAAAGAGCTGATTTAATCATAAATGTAGGACATGATGTAATTGAGAAACCACCATTTTTTATGGATAATAGTGAAGATGCTACAAAAGTAATTCATGTAAACTTCTTCCCATCAGATGTAGATGATACATATTTCCCACAACTTGATATATTAGGGGATATTGCAAGTAGCGTTGATTCTTTAACAACAGCTATTTCTGTTCAAGACCATTGGGATTTTGATTATTATAAAAGAATGGTAAAAGAGATAAAAACTCATTTAAATAAATACTTTGAAGATAATAGATTTCCTGCACTTCCTCAAAGAGTTGTAAGAGTTATTAGAAAAGTTTTAGATTATGAAGATATAGTAACTTTAGATAATGGAGTTTATAAAATCTGGTTTGCAAGAAACTATAGATGTTCATACCCAAATACACTTTTACTTGATAATGCACTTGCAACTATGGGAGCGGGACTTCCATCAGCAATGGCTGCAAAGATGGTAAATCCAGATAAAAAAGTTGTAGCAGTTTGTGGAGATGGTGGATTTATGATGAACTCCCAAGAGTTAGAAACAGCAGTTAGACTAAAACTTGATTTAACTGTAATTATTCTAAATGATAATGCATATGGAATGATTAAGTGGAAACAAACAGGAATGGGCTTTGATACATACGGACTTGATTTAGATAATCCTGATTTTGTTCAGTATGCTAAATCATATGGTGCTACAGGACATAGGCCAAGTTCTTGTGAAGAGTTTGAGAAAACATTTGAAGAGTGTGTAAATGGTAAAGGTGTTCATTTAATAGATTTAGCAGTTGATTACTCTTTAAATCATGAAATTTTAAATGAACTATTAGCTAAAAAACAATGTTTAATATAAATAAAGGAGAAAGCATGAGTAAAATTGAAGTAACATCACCATTTGATGGAAGTAAGGTAGGAGAAGTTCCTTTTTCTACAACGCAAGAAGTTCAAGAGGCTATTGATTTAGCGCAGGCAACATTTTTGGACCATGAAAATGCCTTACCTAAGTTTAAAAGAATAGAGATTTTAGAAAAAGTTATGAAGATTATGAGTTCACAAGTAGATGAATTAACTAAGCTTTGTGCAAGTGAGGGTGGTAAACCTTGGGTGGATTCACAAGTAGAAGTAAATAGAGCTATAAATGGTGTGAAACTTGCTATTGAGCATTTAGGTGCCCATGAAGGTAAAGAAATAGCTATGGGTCATACAGCAAGTAGTGTAAATAGAATGGCATATACTTTCAAAGAACCAATTGGGGTAGTTGCTGCAATTTCTGCTTTTAATCATCCTTTTAACTTAGCTGTTCATCAAGTAATACCAGCACTTGCTGTTGGTTGTCCAGTTATTATAAAACCAGCTACACAAACTCCAATGTCAGCTATTAGATTAGTTGAGATATTAGAAGAAGCAGGTCTTCCAAAAGGTTGGGCTCAAGCAGTTGTTTGTGATAGAAATGCAGGGGAGTTATTAGCAACTTCTCCAAAGGTTAATTTCTTAACATTTATAGGTTCTGGAGATGTTGGTTGGTATTTAAACTCAAAAGTAGCAAAAGGTACAAGAGTAGCACTTGAACATGGTGGAGTTGCACCAGTGATTGTAGAAAAAGATGCTGATATTGAGGATTTAATTCCTTCTATTGGTAAAGGTGGCTTCTATCACGCAGGGCAAGTTTGTGTATCTGTACAAAGAGTATATGTACATGAAGATATAGTTGATGAGGTAGCAAATAAACTAAGTGAATATGCTTCTAAACTAGTAGTTGGAAATCAACTAGATGAAAAAACAGAAGTAGGGCCTTTAATTAATAATGCTGAAGTTGATAGAGTAGAGTCTTGGGTTGAGGAGGCTGTTCTAAAAGGTGGAAAAATTTTAACAGGTGGTTCAAGAATCTCAGATTCTTGTTATGAACCAACAGTTATTTTAAACCCTGCTGATGATGCTTTAGTATCTACAAAAGAGGTCTTTGGACCTGTTGTTTGTATTTATTCATATAGTGATATTGAAGAAGCTTTTGATAGAGCAAATGCTTTAGAAGTTTCTTTCCAAGCAGCTGTATTTACAAAAAATATTGATACAGCATTAAAAGCTGTAAAAAGATTAAATGGTACTGCTGTGATGGTAAATGACCATACTGCATTTAGAGTTGACTGGATGCCATTTGGAGGAGCAAAAGCTTCAGGACTTGGTCTTGGAGGTATTTCAAACTCAATGGAAGAGATGACTAATGAAAAATTAATGGTAATTAAATCTCCTGTATTATAAGATACGAAATATTTTAAACTAAGAGTTTAACTCTTAGTTTAATCATTTTATTTATAGGAACGTACATGACTTGGGATGATTTTTTTAAAGAAGAAGAAAAAAAAGAGTATTATCAAAACTTGATGAGCCAAGTTAATAAAGCTTATGAAACAACTACAGTTTTCCCAGCAAAAGATAAAATTTTTAATGCTTTTACTTTAACACCACTTGAAAATACAAAAGTTGTACTTTTAGGGCAAGATCCATATCATGGAGCAGGCCAAGCACAGGGTTTAGCCTTTTCAACGCCAGTTGAGATTAAAAATCCTCCATCAATGAGAAATATGTTAAAAGAGATACAAGAAGATTTAGGTAAGACTTCAACTTGTGAACATGGGGATTTAAATTCATGGGCAAAAGATGGTGTTTTATTAATCAATGCAATTTTAACAGTAGAAGAAGCAAAAGCTAAATCACATCATAAAATGGGATGGGAAATATTTACAGATAATCTAATCAAATTTATAAGTGCAAATTGTAAAGATATAGTGTTTATTTTATGGGGAAGTAGTGCTATAAAAAAAGAGAAGATTATAGATACTACTACACATCATATTTTAAAAGGTGTTCATCCAAGTCCACTGTCTGCATATAGAGGTTTTTTCGGATGTAAGCATTTTTCTAAAACAAATGAAATACTAAAAAACTTAGGAAAAAAAGAGATTAATTGGTAAAAAAGCTTTTTACTCTTTTTTTTACTTCAACAAGCTTTAGTTTTACAGCACTATATCTCATAACTTTCGCAGTATTTTTCCATTGATTTTTTTCATAGCAAGGATTCGAACATTTTCTACATTTTGGCTTCTCTTCATGAGGACATTGTTTTAGTCTATCAAAACAGTATTTTATATCCATATAGCATTGAGAACATAAAGAAAGTTCTAAATCAAAAATTTTGTCATTATACATCAAAACAAGATTTCTTTTTTCTTGCCTATCATGGTTATCTTGACAGTAAGTCTTAAAAAAACTATTTAGTGTGTCAATTTCAGTATTAAATTTTTCTATTTTCATAAAATGTCTCTTTAATTTAATTAGGGTAAAATTTGTCTTATTTAAAGAACCTAATATAATTATTATATAAAATTTAAAAATATTCATTGATAAATATCAATAAAAAGAGATAATATGCATAAAAATGAGTTTGAAGATTTTTATCTTTTTAACTTCTTAAAAGAAAAAGAGCTTGAACGCTTAAAAGAGATTTCGATAAAAAAGTTTTTTAATAAAGATGAAATACTTTTTTATAAAGGTGATAAACCAAGATATTTACATGTTCTTTTAAGTGGAATAGTAAAACTATACACCCATGATCATAAAGACAATGAGGTTATAATTCATAACTTAATGCCTCCCTCACTAATAGCAGAGATTGCTAACTATGAAGAGATAGGATTCCCTGCTAACTGTGCTTTTGAAACAAAGGCAGAGGTTTTATTAATAGATTATGAAAAATTTAAAGAAGAGTTTTTATTGAAGCCTGAAATTTCAATGTTTTTTATTAAATCCTTAACTAAAAAAATAAAAGCTTTAGAGAGTTTTATTTCTTATAATATAAGTTCAAATAGTATTGAGAAAATTGCTAAGTTTTTCCTGGATAATGAAGCTTTATTAAAAAATCTAAAGCAAGTCAAAATTGCTCAACTTCTAAATATAACTCCTGAAACATTTTCAAGAAAAATATCAAAACTTAAAAAAGATAGAATAATTCAAAATGAAAAGGGATATATCAAAATCTTAGACTATAAGAGTTTATCTGAGTTTATTTCTAAATAGAGCCTAATCTTCTTGTGGCTCTATTTGATCTTTTGTTCCTTTTCTAAGTTCATTTAGAAAAGAGTACATATTTCTTTTATGAATCTTATCAACTTGCATAAAAATAAATGCAACAACAACTACATTTAAATGAATCATTGCTTCTTGAAATTCAAATGAAAGTATCAAAATACCTGCAATTATGATAAAAACAGGTTGTGCTATTTTGATATTTGCTTCTGTTTTAGCTAGCTTATCTTTATATTCTCTTTCATTGTTTCTTATGAATTCATAATCTTCTCTTGTTACTTTTTTCTCATCTTTTAGTTTGTCTAAACCTTTTATAACATCAAGTTTCTTCTTATATTGCAGGTATTTATAAAATAAACCTAAAAGTAAGATAACAGATAAAAAGTTAGATACTAGTTCTAATGGAAATTGTGAGGGCATGTGCTTCCTTATCCTGTAAAATTATTGGATTATTATACAAAAAAAAGCTTATTAACATATATAAAGATAAAAAACAAATAATTTAAAATTACATTTATTAAATGTATGTTATAATTTTATAAGTTATTTAAAAAGGATTAACATGAAAAAATTATTAGTATTACTGATGTTAAGTACATCGTTTTTATTTGCTGCTTTAAATTTACAAACAGCAAGTAAGCAAGAATTAATGTCTATAAAAGGGATTGGTCCTAAAAAAGCTGACCAAATCATTAATTATAGAAAAACAAATAAGATTAAAAGTGTAGATGATCTTAAAAACATCAAAGGTTTTGGTCCAGGAATTATTTCTAATGTAAAAGGAAATAAAAAAGTTTCAAAAGTTAAGCAAAATCAAAAAGCTAAAATGCAAGAAAAAAGTAAAGCAAAAATGAATAATGCTAAAAAAACTGCTTCTTCTAAAAAAGAGTTCAAAAGTAAAAATGAAAAAATGAACAAGAACTTTAAACAAAAAACACAAAATAAAGCTAATCAAGCTAAAAAACAAGTAAACAAAAACTAATTTAGTGGGAAAACCCACTAAGTTAGCTTATGTTAAAATCTTTTAATTATAAAAATATTAAAAGGTTTGCTTTGAAAATATCTGCAAATAGTTTATGCCCTTGTGGCTCTTCAAAAAAATATAAAAAATGTTGTAAAATCTTTCACAATGGATCAAAACCAAAAACTGCTCTAGAACTTATGAAGTCAAGATATTGTGCATATGTTATAGGTGATGCTAAATATATAATTAAAACCACGCATCCCGAAAATATAGAGTATACAAAAGATACTCAAACATGGGCTTCTTCAATAAAAGAGTTTTCTCAAAATAGTGAGTTTTTAGGATTATCAATTTTAGATTTTAAAGAAGATATCAATGTATCTTTTGTAACTTTTAATGCCCTAATTAAACAAAATGCTCAAGATGCTTCTTTTATAGAAAAGAGTAGATTTGAAAAAATTGATGGTATGTGGTTATATCATAGTGGTCAAATAAGCTGATGAAACAGCTTTTGGAAAAACTATTTAAAGGCAAAGAGGGAAATATTTTTCTACTAGGTCTTTTTTTGATTTTTATTTTAGGTGTATTTATTATTGTTTTATACTTTATAAATCCACTTCTTGCAAGTAAAATTACAGGAATGGTTTTTTCAAATCTTTTAGTAGGTAGAGTTCCTTCCTTATCTTTTGGTTATGCAGCCGAGCTTAATCATTTTTGGGTAATTAGCACAAATATTTATACTGAATTTATAATGGTTACTATTTTATATCCTTTATTTATATTAAGTATAAAAGGGATTGTAAAAGTGCAAAGTCTGGAAAAGTTTTTTTCTCAAGTTGAAAGAAAAAAAGTTATACATAAAGAAAAGTTTGATAAGTATGGTAGATTTGGACTTTTTATTTTTGTGTTTATTCCTTTTTGGATGACAGGACCTATTGTTGGTTCAATGATTGGTTATTTAATAGGTATGAAACATTATACTATTATATTTACAGTTTTTATTGCAACTATAGTTTCTATTACACTATGGGGTATTTTTCTTCAAGAAATTATTCATTTACTTATAAGTTTTGATTCACAAATAGTGTGGCTATTGCTTTTTGTATGTGTTAGTGCACTTTTGATATTTAGGTTTAAAAAAGTGATTTTAGGTAAAATTCAAGAAATATTTAATAAAGGGAAAAAATGAAAATTCTATTAGCCCCAGCAGAAACAAAAAATCAAGGTGGAACACAAAAGCCTTATTGTAAAGGAAACTTCTTTTTAAAAGAGTTATTTGAAAAAAGAGATGAAATCTTTCAAAGTTATGAACAGTTACTTGAAGAGTCTTCTATTGAAGAATTATCTAAATGGTTTGGTTTAAAAAAACTTGAAGAGGTAGAGAGATATAAAGAGAGCTTAAAAGAAAAGCCTACTATGAAAGCAATCCAAAGATACAATGGTGTTGCTTTTGATGCTATAGAGTATGAAAGTTTGGATAAAAAAGCTCAAGAGTATATAGATGAAAATGTGGTTTTATTTTCAAATCTTTTTGGTCCTATAAAAGCAAATGATTTAATCCCTGATTACAAATATAAACAAGGTGCAAAACTTCCTAATTTGGCTGTTGAAAAGTTTTATTTGGAGAACTTTACAGATGCTTTAGATGATTATATAGGTGAAGAGGTACTTGATCTAAGAGCAGGGCATTATGAAAAGTTTTATAAAGTAAAAAAAGCAAATGTTTTAACTTTCAAATTTATAAAAGATGGAAAGGTTGTTAGTCACTGGGCGAAACATTATCGAGGTGTTTTATTAAAGCACTTAGCAGTTAATAATATAAATAATTTATCAGAATTTATGGAAAGTTCTATTGAAGGTTTAAAATTAGTAGAGATTCAAGAGAAGAAAAATATAAAACTTTTAATCATGGAAATTGAAGCTTAATGTTATTTGTTGTAAAAAATAATTATTTTTGATGTTTGATACATAATATTTACATAGTATTAATTTTATAGTCTGTATAATGATGTACTTTAAAAATAGGACTGTAGAATGGGCTTAAAAAGAGGGCTATGTATTTTATTGTTTTGTGTAATTGGGCTATTTGCACAAGAGAGTAAACTTGATGTTATTAAAAAAAGTAATGAACTTAAAGTATGTATTTGGCCAGAGTATTATGGTATTTCATACTTAGATTCAAGAACACAAAAGTTAGTTGGAATTGATAGTGACTTAGCTAAAGAATTAGCTAAAGATTTAAATGTAAAACTAAAATATGTGCAAAGTTCATTTGCTACATTAATAAAAGATGTAACAAATGATAAGTGTGATATTGCAATGTTTGCTATTGGAAATACTGAATCAAGAAGAGCAAAAATGAGATTTACAACTCCTCATTTGTCTAGTGATATTTATGCTATTACTACAAAAACAAATAAAAGAGTAAGTTCTTGGGATGATATAGATAAAAAAGGGATTGTTGTAGCTGTAGCAAAGGGTACTT
Source organism: Arcobacter roscoffensis (assembly GCF_024267655.1). NCBI lineage: Bacteria > Pseudomonadati > Campylobacterota > Epsilonproteobacteria > Campylobacterales > Arcobacteraceae > Arcobacter > Arcobacter roscoffensis. Next base: position 3,111,664 of record NZ_CP100595.1, on the reverse strand, counting down.
ATCATGAGCCTGTAATGAAAAAGAAACTAAAAAATGCAGATTTACTTGTATTAAATAGTTTTAAAGCACGACAACAAGAAGTAAAAGCAGGTCGAGCGGATGTTTTTATGACAGATTATCCTTTTGGAAAAAGAATGATTGCTCAAACAAACTGGGCTAGGTTAATTACTCCTGATTCAACTTATCACAAAACACCATATGCATGGGCTATGGCTTATGGAAATGATAAGTTTTACCAAAGAGTTGAGCAGTTTATTTCTGATATCAAAAAAGATGGAAGACTTTTAGATTTAGCAAAAAAAAATGGATTAGGACCTATTGCTAAACTTCAATAAGTTATGAATAAAACTACTTCTTTAGGAAAAACACTTTTTCTTTCTTTAATAATAGTAGTAACAGTAGTTACTGCTATTATTTCTTCTTTATCTTTATTAAAAGATGAAGCAATAAAAACGCACCTAGAAATTGCAAAACTACATGCAAATACACTTTCAGATCAAGTGACACAAACTTTTAATAATATAAATTTATTAAGTTCAAATCTTATATCAGTTATTAATACTCAAGAAGAGTTTTCTACTTTAAATAGTAGATTTAATAAAATTTTGTATAACAATCCTTTTGTTAGATCAATTAATATTTTAGACTCAAATAGAAATATTATATATAGTTCAAATGAGCTAAATAAGGGTCTACATATAAAAATAAACGATTTTTATCCAAAGCCTTTATTTAATCAATCTGTTCTAAGATTTGGTTTACCTTGGATTGGTAGAGATTTAATTGACGCATCAAATGTGACACATATGGATAGCATTGATAAAAAAGATTTATCTTTTATTCCTGTACTTAAATATTTTGAGTTAGAACAAAAAGAGTTTTATATTCTTATAGCTATAAATAGTGAATATTTTGTAAATAGATATATTGAAAACCTTGATAACTCTTTTGCATATATTGATTTATATAGAATAGATGGCTTTTTACTTTTTTCTTCTGATGAAAATATAAGCCCTGGTACATTAATAAAAAAAAGAAATCTTTATAATGAATCTTTAAAAAGTTCACAATCATGGGGAATTGAAAGTTTTAAAACAAAAGAATATATCACATCATATAAACTTACAAATGTATTTCCCTTAAATATTGCAATAAGAATTGATGTAGAAGAGTCTTTAAAAGATTGGGAAGAAAAAACTTCTAATATTTCAATTTTAATAATATCACTTGTTCTTGTATCTGCAATTTTAGTTGTAGCATTAATTTTTAAATATCATTTAGAAAAAGAAGTAGAATTAAAATTTCAAAGAAAACAAATCAAAGAGCAAAAAAAGTTCCAAACACTATTTGAACAAACAATTTTTCTTGCTGCAATAATGAAAAGAAATGCAGACTTAACGCAAGTTAATAATAAAGGCTTAGAGTATTTACAAGAAGATTTAAAAGAGGCCTTAACTAAGAAGTTTTGGGAACTTTCATGTTGGGAAAAAGAACAAAGTGAATATTTAAAACAGATTATATTGAATATGGATTTACAAGCAGAAGTATTTCAAGATGAAATCACTTTAAAAAATACAAGGGGTGAAAAGAGAGTACTTGAATTATCTTTAATACCTTTAAATATTGATGGGGAGTTAGAATTAGTAGCTTTAGGTTTAGATATTACTCAAAGAAAACAAAGGGAAGAAGAGTTAAAACAAGCATATATTGTATTTCAAAATGCTCATGATGGAATCATGATTACTAATAAAGATACAAATATTATAAATGTAAATAGTGCTTTTGAAAAATCAACAGGATTTTCAATAGAAGATGTATATATGAAGTCTCCTAATATTCTACAATCAGGTATACATACAAATGAGTTTTATTCAAAAATGTGGCAAGAATTAAATGAGTTTGGATTTTGGGAAGGTGATTTAATTAATAAAAAGAAAAATGGTGAAGTTTTCAATGAATATATTACAATTAGTGCAGTTTATGATGAAGAAGAGAATGTTAAAAACTATATAGGAATTTTTTCAGATACTACTAATCAGAAAAAGCAAGAAGAGAGATTAAAAGAGCAAGAACAACTGCTTCATCAACAATCTAAAATGGCAGCTATGGGAGAGATGATAGAAAATATTGCCCATCAGTGGAGGCAACCTTTATCTGTTATTTCAACTATTGCTACAGGAATTAAGTTTAAAAAAGAGTTAGGTATCTATGATGAAAAAGAAGAGTTTTTAGAACTTGAAAAAATCAATGAATCTTCTCAATATTTATCAGAAACAATTGAAGACTTTAGAGATTTCTTAAGAACTGACAAACCTAAATCCTTATTTAATATAATAAATACCTTTGATAAAAGTTTAAAATTAATTAGTTCAAAATTTAAAAACAGAGAGATAAATATTCATAAAGATATTGAGAATGTTAGTTTATATGGTATAGAAAATGAATTAGTTCAAGTTTTTTTAAATGTCTTTAACAATGCAAAAGATGCTTTAGAAAATAAAAAAATAGAAAATAAAATATTATTAATAGAAGTAAAAGAAGACAACTCAATAGCAAATATTAAAATCACTGATAATGGTGGAGGAATAAAAGAAGAGATTATTGATAGAATTTTTGAACCTTACTTTACTACAAAACACCAATCCCAAGGTACAGGAATAGGACTTTATATGTCTCAAGAAATAATAGTAAAACATATGAATGGTAAAATAAAATGTTATAACACTCAAATTGAGTATGAGGGTAAAAACTATTTTGGAGCTTGTTTTGAAATAAGTATTCCTATGAAGAATTAAATTTTTTTTATTATAAAATGATACTTTTATAATACTCTTTATCGCTAATATTTATCAATGCATAAGGAGTAGCTAATGAAAAGAGTTGATTTTTTTAAGTTATTAACAGTGATTTATGTGGAAGATGATACTTCAGTTAGAGAATATACAAGTGAAGCTATAAAAGACCTTTTTAAAGAGCTTTACACTGCCAAAAATGGACAAGAAGCTATTGAAATTTATGATAGCTTAGTCGAAAAAAAGCAAAGGGTTGATGTCATCATAAGTGACATTAATATGCCTAAACTTAATGGAATAGAATTACTAAAAGAAATCAGAACAAAAAATGAAGATTTACCCTTTATTTTTACTACAGCTTTTACAGAAGAGAAGTATTTGCTTGAAGCTATAACTCATAATGCAACAGAGTATATTTTAAAACCAATAGATATTAGAAACTTAATAGATAAAATATATAAAGCTTCTCACTCTTTTCATCAGCAAGACACTATTATTAAACAGAAAAAAGAGTTAGAAAAATATCTAAATGCAATTGACAATGTTGCAATAGTATCAAAGACAGATACTAAAGGAAAAATTAAATTTGCAAATGATATTTTTTGTAAAATGGCTCAATACTCAATAGATGAGTTATATGGAAAACCTCATAATATTGTAAGGCATCCTGATATGCCAAAGGCTGCTTTTGAAAATTTATGGAAAACAATAAAAAGTGGTGAAACTTGGCAAGGAAAAGTTAAAAACAGAGCGAAAGATGGAAGTGCTTATTATGTAAATGCAACAATTATTCCAATTTTTGATGATTTTGGAGATGAAATTATAGAGTATGTAGGGATTAGATTTTTAACTACAAATGATGAGTTAGAAAAAAGAGAGTTTAAAAAGAAAGTTCTTCAAAATATTCAAGAAACAAAAAAACAACATTTAAGTAGTCAAAAAAGAATAAAGCTTTTAGAAGAGCAGTTAACCACATATACAAATATAGATTTAAGTTCTTTAAATAAAGATATATTTGATTTAAAACAAAAGTGCGATTCTCAAAATATACAGTTAAATTATTATGAAGACGAACTAAAAAACTTAAAAGACAAAAATTCAAATATCACAACTACAGCAAATACTAAAGTTAAAAAAGCTTCAGTAATCGCAATAAATTTAAAAAATGAAAATACAAAATTACAAGAAGAGAATAAAATTTTGAAAAAAGAAATAGAAATGAAGAAAAAAGTCTTAATTGATTTAGAGCAAAGACTGACTCAAAAGAATAAATATATTGAAGATTTAAAAGATGTAATAAACTTTAAAGAAAAAGAGCTAGGTGAAGTGAATTAAAAAAGAGTTAATTTACTCTTTTTTTTATTGCAAATAAACTTCCAAAAGAAATAAGTGCAAAAAGTGCACTAAAAATAAATAGATATTCACCATAAACCCATCCTGCAATAATTGCTCCTATAAAGCCTCCAAGTCCATATGCTACCCCATACATAAACTGTTGAGCTAGCTTTTTATCTTCATATAAAGAGTAAAGATAAATAATTACAGCACTATGATAAAGCCCAAAAGAAAAGGCATGAATACTTTGTGAAATAAAAGTTATAGTTAATGAATCAGGATATGAATAAAGCATTAACCATCTAATAACTGTGATTGCAACACAAAATTTTATGATATTAAGTAGATTATTCTTCAAAAGTGGAGCTTGAAAATAAAGCATTAGTATTTCACAAATAACACCAAAAGACCAAAGGTATGATGTCATTTCTAAACTTATTCCATGTTCTGTTTCATAAATTGTAAAGAAGTTATAAAAGCCTCCAAAACTCATTTGCATAAAAAATAGACTTATCCAAAAAGGCCAGTATTTTAAAAATGAAAACTCTTCACTAATCTTTTGTGCTTTATGTTCAACATCACTTCGCATAAGTAGTAAAGCAAAGATTACAGTTAATATATTTGTTGCTAAATAATAGTGAAGTGCAATATGTGCTTGTGTTAAAAACTTAGCTAAAACAAGTGATATAATCATAAAACCAATAGAACCAAATAGTCTTGACTTTCCATATTTTTCTTTTCCTAGGTTCTTTACTGCTGATACTTCTAAAAAAGGAAGAATCAAAGATAAACATACCCCAAGAATAGCATTATTAATCATAAATGCATAAAAATTTTCTAATGTAAAATAAAACATAATAGAGCTTGCAATGGACATAAATAAAGCTGTTTTAAATACTTTTTGATCAAGTTTTATATGTTTTAAAAATAAAAAGGGAGTAGCAAACCTCATTAATGGAGCAAGGGCAAAAATTATACCAATTTCAAAAGCAGTATAACCTATATCATGTAGAACTTTTGGTAGGAATATTATATATACTCCAACAGCTGCAAAGTAAAAAAAGTAAAAAGCAGAAAGGTTGAAAAATTGAATTCTACTCGTCAATGATAATAGTCTTAGAAATTAAGTCTTGGAAAGTTTTCTTTTCTTTATGAAGAAATGGCATGAACATTAAAAATATAGATACCATTGAGATTAATGTTGCCAAATATCGAATGACAGCTTGAATAAAAGTTATTCTTTGCTTGTCTTCATTTACAATTTTGACTCCATAGGCTTTCATTCCAGGTGTTTGAAATTTCACATACCAAAAAAATGTGATTATGGTAGCACTAACACCTAAAATCAAAGTCCATCCAAAAGCTCTATTATGTGAAAACTCATCTCCCCCACCTAAAACTAAATACATTACTATATAAGTAATAGGAGTGGTAATTAAAAATGAGTCTGTTAAAAAGGCTTTTAGTCGCAAGCCAAGAGATGCACAAGAAGAAGTAGTTACTTTTTCTTGATTATTAATAGAGTTAGTTTTTTGTTTAACTTTATTTTGTTTTACATCTCTCCATTTTGCCATTAGTTACCTCTACTACCTGGTTTATAAGCAATATCTTTGAAATCACACTCATCAGGAGTATACATTTTAAATGTAAAGTCATCAAGTGCAAAAAGTGGTTTATCTAAAGGAAGTTTACAGTTGTCTTGTCTGTCTAAATCACTTCCTTCTCTACTACAAAAGCCTCTATTTGCTAAAGCAGCATATGCCGTGATATTTCCACCAGCATTTTCTACTTGTTTTGCGGCTTCAAGTGCAGAACCACCAGTTGTAATAATATCTTCACAAATGATATAGTTTTCACCTTCTTGTACTTCAAAACCTCTTCTAATAGTCATTTGCCCATCAACTCTTTCTGCAAAAATAAATCTTACATCTAAAGCAGTTGCAAGTGCAAAACCAGCAACTAATCCACCAAGAGCAGGTGAACAAACAGCATCAACTTTAATACCAGCAGTTTTTATTTGTTCAGCTAAAGCCTCAGCTAAAAGTTTTGCAGTTTTAGGATCTTCTAAAACTTTCGCAGATTGTAAATAAAAATTAGAATAATTACCGCTACTTAATTTAAAATGACCTTCTAATAATGCATCAGCATCTTTATAAATTTGTTCTACATTCATCAAATTATACCGTTAAAATTTCTTGTTCTTTTGTTTTTAAAGTTTCATCAGCTTTAGTTACGAAAGAATCAGTAATTTTTTGGATTTCTTCTTGAGCTTTTTTGCTCTCATCATCAGTTACTTCTTTGTCTTTATGTAAAACTTTTACTTTGTCATTAGAGTTTTTTCTAATATTTCTAATTGCAACTTTTGCATTATCAGTCATACCTTTAGCTTGCTTAGCAGTTTCTTGTCTTTGCTCAACAGTCATAGGAGGGAAGAATAATTTGATTAGATCACCATCATTATTTGGGTTTACACCAATATTAGCATTTTGAATAGCTTTTTCAACATCACTTAAAAGGTTTTTTTCCCATGGATTAACTACAATAGTAGTTGCGTCTGTAGCAGTTACTGAACCAATTTGGTTTAATGGAGTTGGTGTTCCATAATAATCAATAGAAATACCATCTAAAATAGCAGTATTTACTTTTCCTGTTCTTAATGTTTTGTAATCTCTTTTTAAAGCCTCAATTGACTTTTCCATATGCTCAGTTGTTTCAGCATAAATCTCTTCTAACATTTAGTCTCCTTTATTTAATTAGTAATTTACTTGAAATTGTATAGTAGTTAGGGCTAATGGCTACTCGATTACGAGAAAACTTTAGCTTCTTATTTAAAATGACGTCTATTATACCATTTTTTACTTTTATATCCTGCCATCCATAACCAGAAAGATATAATTTTATATTTTTTATATTTGGATTAACTTTTACTTTTATTCTTTTTAGTATTCCATCTTTAGGAGTTACTTTTGGCTCAATCCAAGTTGCATCTAGTGTTTTGTATCGAAGTTTCTCTTTTAGATTTACCTCTCCTACTAGTGCAACTCTATTTATATCAAATCTATCACTTTTTTTATTTACACTACCTGAGCTTTGGTTTGCTATATATTCAAAATCAAATTGCTTGATTACATCTTTTACTCTTTGGTCATACTCTCCATAAGGATATACATAACCTTTTGGTTTAAATCCCATTTTTTCTTCAAAGATTTCATAAGATAGTTTTGTATCTTCATAAATATCTTTACTATTTTGTTTTGTAAGATGTTTATGGGCATATGAATGTAAAGCTATTTCACCATATTTAGAAGCATCTTTTATTTGCTCCCAATTCATAAAATCACCATATTTTTTTTGTGTTGCTTCAACATAAACAAAAAGAGTAAAAGGATAGTTATATTTTTTAAAAAGAGGTAATCCATTTTCGTAAAAACTTTTGTATGAGTCATCAATATTAAAAGCCACCCAATTATCAGGAATTTCTTGATTGTTTTTAAGTTTATTTACAATATCCATCATAGGTACAACTTTGTACCCATGATCTTTAAAGTATTGAAACTCTTTTTCTAACTCTTTTAGTGTAGTGTTTGTACTTTGATGTCTATCATCTCCAAATCTATGATAAACAAATACATGTGCATTTGCACTAAGATAAAAATAAGAAATACAAAGAAGTAGTAGATACTTCATAATTCTACTGTTCTTTGTATTAGTTGTTTGAAGGAACTACTGGTGCAGAACCTGGTGCTGCTGGTGCAGCTTGTTCAGTCTTTTCAATTGGTGTCGCAGGGATTAATGTATCAGTTTTAACTGAATCAATCGCACTTTGATTTCTTTGCTCATTATATAGGTAACCTAAAACTACTGTATTAATTACAAATGCTAGACCTAAGGCCATAGTAGCTTTTGATAAGAAATTAGCAGGTCCTTTAGCTCCAAATAATGATTCATTACTTCCACTGTAAGCTCCAAGACCTATACTTGAACTTTTTTGAAGTAAAATTACAATTGTGATTAAAATTGCTAAAACTAACTGAACTATTAGAAGTGTAGATGTCATAATCTATTTCCTTTTTGAAAAATGGGATATATTTTATCTAAAATTTATTAAATACTAGTTAAAATGACCCTTATGTCAATTAAAAATGAATTTTCCAAATACGCAAAAGAGTATCAATCTCACAATATCATCCAGCAAATCTGTGCAAAATCACTAATCAGAGAACTTAAAACAAAACCTAAAAAAATACTAGAATTAGGTTGTGGTTCAGGTCAAGTTTATTCACAAATTACATGGGATATTGATTTTTATAAAGCAATCGATTTTTCTTCATCTATGTGTCAGCTTCATCCAAAGGCTAATAATATTGAAGTAAAATGTTATGATTTTGATACAAAAGAGTTTTTAGAAGAAATAAAAAATGATACTTATGATGTAGTTTTATCTTCATCTGCTTTACAATGGTCAAAAGACTTATCAAAAATTGTAAAACATCTATCTCTTATTACAAATGAAATTAATGCAGTATTATTTACATCAAATACTTTTAAATCAATTCAAGAAATATCAGCTACAAAATCACCGATTTTAGATGAAAGCTCAATAAAAAAAGCATTTTCTAAATACTTCCAATGTGAATTTGAAACAATAATGTATAAATTAGAATTTGATAATAAAAAAGATTTATTTGATTATATAAAGAAATCAGGAGTTAGTGGAGGAAGTTCTAATATGGATTTCAAAACAGCAAAAAAACTTTATAAAGAGTATAAATTAAACTATTTAGAATTTGAAGTAATCTTTGTTAAAACAGTTTCTAAATTATAAAGTTCATATCTTATATATTTAAAATTCTCACTATCATCTATAGATGTTAGTTTAGTAAACTCTTCAAGGACACGAGAACTCTCTTGAGCTCTTTTAAAATTAGCTATTAGTATTGAATATAAATCATCTCTATTTTGTTCACTTTTAATAGAGGATCTAAGAACATCATTTTTTACATCTCTTGTTTCTAATAGTTCTGTATAATTATCTGTTCTAGCTAAATGTCTTAGAGTTTTAAGTTTAATAGCAGTATCTTTGTCATTATAAATATATCTGAAGATATCTTCAACCACACGAATACCTTCACGTAGTCTATTTAGATTAGCATCGATTAGTCTTAGTTTATTTGAGTTCATATTAAAAAGTTTTAATAAAGATGAAACTAACTCCAAAGGAGTTAGTTTTTAGTCATCACTACTATTCATAATTCCTAAAATTTGTAATAAAGATACAAATAAGTTAAAGAAACTTAGGTATAAAGATAAAGCAGCTTCAACTGGAGAGTCATATAAACCTTTAATAATGTTCTGTGTGTCATATAAAATAAACGCACACATTAATAAAGCAATACCACCAGAGATAAATAGTTGTAAAATCGGTGAACCAATAAAAATATTAGCTATAGCACCAACAATAGCAATAATTAATGCAATCATTAAGAATTTACCCATAGAAGAGAAATCTCTTTTAGTTGTCATAGCGAACATAGAAATTCCACCAAATGCAACAGAAGTCATTAAAAATGCTTGACCTACAATAGAAGCACCACCAGGCATATTCATAATTGATGCTAATAATGGAGCAATTGTTAAACCAGAAATAAAAGTAAATCCAAATAATACGGCTAAGTTAACACCTGGAATATGTTTAGTTTTTGGAATAACAAAGAAAATTAATGCTAGTTCAACTGCGAATAAAACCCATTTAACAGGACCCATTAACAAATGAACAATTCCTAAACCTATATATGCACCAGCTGTTGCAGCTAACATAGAACCTGCAAATAACTGGTATGTAGCTTTTAAGAAACTCATCAGCTGCGCTTGTGATGATTCTTGTGTATGATGAGAGCTTTCGTTTGATAGATAATCTCTATTATACATATTAATCCTTTATATTTTTTTGTGTAATTTTAGTATCTTACTGTTTAATTACATCTTTAATATTTACATTAATATTAAATTACTTATATATTAGGATAAAAAAGTAAATAGAAAATTAATAAAAATGCATAAATTTTAGACAAAAAGAAAGCAGATTGCATAAAAGCTAGTAAAAAGTAATAAAATATAGAGTTTTCAATACAAAAACCCACAAATTCCAAAATTTAAGCTTTAATTTAGAAAAATCGCTTGACAAGCGAGAGATATTTGTCTATAATTCCCATCCAATTTCAGAGGAACGACAAGAAGTTCTAAAAGAGATTATGATCTTTAAAAACAGAAGGTTAATAAGAAGTAATTTTTATAAACCGAATATAGAATAAACGATATAAAAAACAAGAAATACAATTCTTGTCTATTTAAGTTTTTTACGAAAGTAAAAAGCATTTTGAGTGATAATTTTGTAATTTAATACAAAAATTGTCAGTTTCAAATACTTCATTTATGGAGAGTTTGATCCTGGCTCAGAGTGAACGCTGGCGGCGTGCTTAACACATGCAAGTCGAACGAGAACGGGTTATAGCTTGCTATAACTGTCAGCTAAGTGGCGCACGGGTGAGTAATATATAGGTAATGTGCCCTAGAGAAGAGGATAACATTTGGAAACGAATGCTAAGACTCTATATGCCTTTAAGACAAAAGTCTGCAAGGGAAATATTTATAGCTCTAGGATCGGCCTGTACGGTATCAGTTAGTTGGTGAGGTAATGGCTCACCAAGACAATGACGCCTAACTGGTTTGAGAGGATGATCAGTCACACTGGAACTGAGACACGGTCCAGACTCCTACGGGAGGCAGCAGTGGGGAATATTGCACAATGGGGGAAACCCTGATGCAGCAACGCCGCGTGGAGGATGACACATTTCGGTGCGTAAACTCCTTTTATATAGGAAGATAATGACGGTACTATATGAATAAGCGCCGGCTAACTCCGTGCCAGCAGCCGCGGTAATACGGAGGGCGCAAGCGTTACTCGGAATCACTGGGCGTAAAGAGCGTGTAGGCGGGTTAATAAGTTTGAAGTGAAATCCTATGGCTCAACCATAGAACTGCTTTGAAAACTGTTAACCTAGAATATGGGAGAGGTAGATGGAATTTCTGGTGTAGGGGTAAAATCCGTAGAGATCAGAAGGAATACCGATTGCGAAGGCGATCTACTGGAACATTATTGACGCTGAGACGCGAAAGCGTGGGGAGCAAACAGGATTAGATACCCTGGTAGTCCACGCCCTAAACGATGTACACTAGTTGTTGTGAGGCTAGACCTTGCAGTAATGCAGTAAACACATTAAGTGTACCGCCTGGGGAGTACGGTCGCAAGATTAAAACTCAAAGGAATAGACGGGGACCCGCACAAGCGGTGGAGCATGTGGTTTAATTCGACGATACGCGAAGAACCTTACCTGGACTTGACATAGTAAGAACTTATAAGAGATTATGAGGTGTCTGCTTGCAGAAGCTTATATACAGGTGCTGCACGGCTGTCGTCAGCTCGTGTCGTGAGATGTTGGGTTAAGTCCCGCAACGAGCGCAACCCTCGTCGTTAGTTGCTAACAGTTCGGCTGAGAACTCTAACGAGACTGCCTGGGTAACCAGGAGGAAGGTGAGGACGACGTCAAGTCATCATGGCCCTTACGTCCAGGGCTACACACGTGCTACAATGGGGTATACAAAGAGCAGCGATACGGTGACGTGGAGCAAATCTCAAAAATATCTCCCAGTTCGGATAGTAGTCTGCAACTCGACTACTTGAAGTTGGAATCGCTAGTAATCGTAGATCAGCAATGCTACGGTGAATACGTTCCCGGGTCTTGTACTCACCGCCCGTCACACCATGGGAATTGAACTCATTCGAAGCGGGAATGCTAAAGTAGCTACCCTCCACAGTGGATTCAGTAACTGGGGTGAAGTCGTAACAAGGTAACCGTAGGAGAACCTGCGGTTGGATCACCTCCTTTCAGAGAAAGAGATAAGATTCGATTCTTATCTCAGAAACTAACAAAGTTAGTAAAAAAAGGGAATATCGACCTTTTCTATATTCGGTTTATAAAGATTACTTTAAAAGATAGGTAATAATGGGCCTATAGCTCAGCTGGCTAGAGCGCTCGACTGATAATCGTGAGGTCCCAGGTTCAAGTCCTGGTAGGCCCACCATTTATATCTATTTGAAATTAACTTTTAAAGATTAAAACAGATGGGGAATTAGCTCAGCTGGGAGAGCGCCTGCCTTGCACGCAGGAGGTCAGCGGTTCGATCCCGCTATTCTCCACCATTTGAAAACTAAATATAAGTTCAATAAGAATTGAATTTATATTTGGTTTTAATAACCAAAATGTTCTTTAGAAATAAAGGATATGATATTTAAAAACATAATGTTAAAGTCTTAAAATTTTTCTAGCGAATATTTAAATGAAAGTTTAAATATGAACTAAAATAAGAAACAATTTTTAAAACACAACTTTTTTATTGAATATAGTAATATATTTAATAAGATAGTAGCCAAGGAATAATTATTCAAACGGTGAAGTAATGTAAATTACTTTATCAACATAAAAAATAAGCTATTAAGGGCTAATGGTGGATGCCTAGACTGTAAGAGGCGATGAAGGACGTACTAGACTGCGATAAGCTACGGGGAACTGTCAAGAAGTTTTGATCCGTAGATTTCCGAATGGGACAACCCAGTATATAGAGATATATATTACACTGCAAAGTGGGCGAACCCGGTGAAGTGAAACATCTCAGTAACCGGAGGAAGAGAAATCAAATGAGATTCCGTTAGTAGCGGCGAGCGAACGCGGATTAGGACAAACCCTATGCTTGCATAGGGGGTTGTAGGACCAAGATATAAGATCAAAGAAGATAGAGGAAATAGTTGGAAAGCTATAGCATAGAAGGTGATACTCCTGTACTTAAAATCTTCAATGACTTTATTGGTATCCTGAGTAGGTCGGAACACGTGATATTTTGACTGAATCTAGGGGGACCACCCTCTAATCCTAAATACTACTTACAGATCGATAGTGAACAAGTACCGTGAGGGAAAGGTGAAAAGTACTCCAGTGAGGAGAGTGAAATAGAACCTGAAACCATTAGCTTACAATCATTCGGAGCCCTATGATTTATCAGGGTGACGGACTGCCTTTTGCATAATGAGCCTGCGAGTTGTGGTGTCTGGCAAGGTTAAGTCAAGTACGAAGCCGTAGCGAAAGCGAGTCTTAATAGGGCGAATTAGTCAGATGCTGCAGACCCGAAACGAAGTGATCTATCCATGAGCAGGTTGAAGCTGGTGTAAGAGCCAGTGGAGGACCGAACCGGTGGGCGTTGAAAAGTCCTCGGATGACTTGTGGATAGGGGTGAAAGGCCAATCAAACTTCGTGATAGCTGGTTCTCTCCGAAATATATTTAGGTATAGCCTTGTGTAGTAGCATATAGGGGTAGAGCACTGAATGGGCTAGGGCTGCTTACCGCGGTACCAAACCCTATCAAACTATGAATACTATATGTGTAATCACAGGAGTCAGGCGTAGGGTGATAAAATCCTATGTCGAGAGGGGAACAACCCAGACTAACAGCTAAGGTCCCAAAGTCATATCTAAGTGGAAAACGATGTGGAGTTACTGTGACAACCAGGAGGTTGGCTTAGAAGCAGCCATCCTTTAAAGAAAGCGTAACAGCTCACTGGTCTAGTGATTCTGCGCGGAAAATATAACGGGGCTAAGATATGCACCGAAGCTTTAGACTCAGATTTATCTGAGTGGTAGGAGAGCGTTCTATTCAGCGTTGAAGGTGTACCGGCAAGGAGCGCTGGAGCGGATAGAAGTGAGCATGCAGGCATGAGTAGCGATAAAAGAGGTGAGAATCCTCTTCGCCGAAAACCCAAGGTTTCCTACGCGATGCTCGTCATCGTAGGGTTAGTCGGGACCTAAGTCGAGTCCGAGAGGGGTAGACGATGGCAAATTGATTAATATTTCAATACCAACAAATAAGCGCGATGTGGGGACGCATAGAGTTAATCGAGCTCACTGATGGAATAGTGGGTCGAAGGACGTAGGCTGTAACTTAGGCAAATCCGGGTTACATTAGGCCGAGATCTTACAGGCTCTTGACACTCTTCGGAGGAGATAGAGAATCGATGATACTGTCGTGCCAAGAAAAGCCACTAAGTATATTATTTGTTGCCCGTACCGTAAACCGACACAGGTGGGTGGGATGAGTATTCTAAGGCGCGTGGAAGAACCCTGGTTAAGGAACTCTGCAAACTAGCACCGTATCTTCGGTATAAGGTGTGCCTACTTTGGTATAGAGATTTACTCTCGAAAGCTAAAGAGGTTGCAACAAAGAGTCCCTCCCGACTGTTTACCAAAAACACAGCACTTTGCTAACACGTAAGTGGATGTATAAGGTGTGACGCCTGCCCGGTGCTCGAAGGTTAATTGATGATGTTAGATTTATCGAAGCATTTGATCGAAGCCCGAGTAAACGGCGGCCGTAACTATAACGGTCCTAAGGTAGCGAAATTCCTTGTCGGTTAAATACCGACCTGCATGAATGGCGTAACGAGATGGGAGCTGTCTCAACCAGGGATCCAGTGAAATTGTAGTGGAGGTGAAAATTCCTCCTACCCGCGGAAAGACGGAAAGACCCCGTGCACCTTTACTACAGCTTGACACTGTAGCTTGGATATTCTTGTGCAGGATAGGTGGGAGGCTTTGATTCATAGACGCCAGTATATGATGAGCCATCCTTGAGATACCACCCTTGAATATTTGAGTTACTAACTACGTAGAGTTATCCTCTACTAGGACAATGTCTGGTGGGTAGTTTGACTGGGGCGGTCGCCTCCTAAAAAGTAACGGAGGCTTACAAAGGTTAGTTCATGGCGGATGGAAATCGCCAGTTGAGTATAATGGCATAAACTAGCTTGACTGTGAGACATACAAGTCGAACAGAGACGAAAGTCGGTCATAGTGATCCGGTGGTTCTGTGTGGAAGGGCCATCGCTCAAAGGATAAAAGGTACGCCGGGGATAACAGGCTGATCTCCCCCAAGAGCTCACATCGACGGGGAGGTTTGGCACCTCGATGTCGGCTCATCGCATCCTGGGGCTGGAGCAGGTCCCAAGGGTATGGCTGTTCGCCATTTAAAGCGGTACGCGAGCTGGGTTCAGAACGTCGTGAGACAGTTCGGTCCCTATCTTCCGTGGGCGTAGGAAAGTTGAGGAGATTTGTCCCTAGTACGAGAGGACCGGGATGAACGTACCACTAGTGTACCAATTGTTCTGCCAAGGGCATCGTTGGGTAGCTATGTACGGATGTGATAAGAGCTGAAAGCATCTAAGCTCGAAGCCAACTTCAAGATGAACTTTCCCTGAAGATCCCAGCAAGACTAGCTGGTTGATAGGCTAGGTGTGTAAGCGTTGTAAGACGTTTAGCTGACTAGTACTAATAGATCGTTTGGCTTTTTTTAATATATTTCTTGGTTTACTATCTTATTAAGTATATGCATACTTGATAAATGTGTGAATTGTTTCATTCATTAAGACTTTAACATTATCTTTACACTCATTACCTAATGTGAGTATAAAGAGTTTATTTAGAACTTTTTATACTCATATTGCTGGTGGTTACAGAGAAGTGGAAATACCCAGCCCCATTCCGAACCTGGAAGTCAAGCACTTCATCGCTGATAATACTGCAGGTTTCACTTGTGGAAACGTAGGCCGCTGCCAGCTCTTGAGTATATTTATTAAGCTTTTATCTATTTGAACTTCTCTAAAGTTCCTTTAGATAGAAGCTTTTTTTTAGCTGAATTTTTTAGCCCCCATTCTTCTATTTTTATTTTACATATTCTTTTATTCTTCTTCCTATTACTTTCTTATTTACTTTACATGCAACTGTGCCATTGCTCTAAGAACTCTTCTCTCTTATGTAAAATCTAGAAAGTCTATTTAAAAATACATAGTATTTATAGATTTTTATCTACTTTCAATGAATAAATTTATAAAAATACTTAGATTTTTTTAATAAAAAATGAGTAGTTTTTTACTTTGATAGATAAATTAAAAGAGAAAAATACAAATTTGAAAATTCTTTTCTATGATTTTCTAAAGAAATCACTATCTTATTCTCAAAAAATCAAAAATAAACACAAACAAAGTAAAAAAATTGCCTTTTTTTATAAAGAAATTAAAGAATAATTCAAAATATAAAACAGAAACAATTTAAATTTATTTTAATAAACAATATATATATTGTGTTTATGCATTACTTTAATAATAATAGTTAAATTAAATGACAATTTGTAAAATTTAAGCTTTAATTTAGAAAAATCGCTTGACAAGCGAGAGATATTTGTCTATAATTCCCATCCAATTTCAGAGGAACGACAAGAAGTTCTAAAAGAGATTATGATCTTTAAAAACAGAAGGTTAATAAGAAGTAATTTTTATAAACCGAATATAGAATAAACGATATAAAAAACAAGAAATACAATTCTTGTCTATTTAAGTTTTTTACGAAAGTAAAAAGCATTTTGAGTGATAATTTTGTAATTTAATACAAAAATTGTCAGTTTCAAATACTTCATTTATGGAGAGTTTGATCCTGGCTCAGAGTGAACGCTGGCGGCGTGCTTAACACATGCAAGTCGAACGAGAACGGGTTATAGCTTGCTATAACTGTCAGCTAAGTGGCGCACGGGTGAGTAATATATAGGTAATGTGCCCTAGAGAAGAGGATAACATTTGGAAACGAATGCTAAGACTCTATATGCCTTTAAGACAAAAGTCTGCAAGGGAAATATTTATAGCTCTAGGATCGGCCTGTACGGTATCAGTTAGTTGGTGAGGTAATGGCTCACCAAGACAATGACGCCTAACTGGTTTGAGAGGATGATCAGTCACACTGGAACTGAGACACGGTCCAGACTCCTACGGGAGGCAGCAGTGGGGAATATTGCACAATGGGGGAAACCCTGATGCAGCAACGCCGCGTGGAGGATGACACATTTCGGTGCGTAAACTCCTTTTATATAGGAAGATAATGACGGTACTATATGAATAAGCGCCGGCTAACTCCGTGCCAGCAGCCGCGGTAATACGGAGGGCGCAAGCGTTACTCGGAATCACTGGGCGTAAAGAGCGTGTAGGCGGGTTAATAAGTTTGAAGTGAAATCCTATGGCTCAACCATAGAACTGCTTTGAAAACTGTTAACCTAGAATATGGGAGAGGTAGATGGAATTTCTGGTGTAGGGGTAAAATCCGTAGAGATCAGAAGGAATACCGATTGCGAAGGCGATCTACTGGAACATTATTGACGCTGAGACGCGAAAGCGTGGGGAGCAAACAGGATTAGATACCCTGGTAGTCCACGCCCTAAACGATGTACACTAGTTGTTGTGAGGCTAGACCTTGCAGTAATGCAGTAAACACATTAAGTGTACCGCCTGGGGAGTACGGTCGCAAGATTAAAACTCAAAGGAATAGACGGGGACCCGCACAAGCGGTGGAGCATGTGGTTTAATTCGACGATACGCGAAGAACCTTACCTGGACTTGACATAGTAAGAACTTATAAGAGATTATGAGGTGTCTGCTTGCAGAAGCTTATATACAGGTGCTGCACGGCTGTCGTCAGCTCGTGTCGTGAGATGTTGGGTTAAGTCCCGCAACGAGCGCAACCCTCGTCGTTAGTTGCTAACAGTTCGGCTGAGAACTCTAACGAGACTGCCTGGGTAACCAGGAGGAAGGTGAGGACGACGTCAAGTCATCATGGCCCTTACGTCCAGGGCTACACACGTGCTACAATGGGGTATACAAAGAGCAGCGATACGGTGACGTGGAGCAAATCTCAAAAATATCTCCCAGTTCGGATAGTAGTCTGCAACTCGACTACTTGAAGTTGGAATCGCTAGTAATCGTAGATCAGCAATGCTACGGTGAATACGTTCCCGGGTCTTGTACTCACCGCCCGTCACACCATGGGAATTGAACTCATTCGAAGCGGGAATGCTAAAGTAGCTACCCTCCACAGTGGATTCAGTAACTGGGGTGAAGTCGTAACAAGGTAACCGTAGGAGAACCTGCGGTTGGATCACCTCCTTTCAGAGAAAGAGATAAGATTCGATTCTTATCTCAGAAACTAACAAAGTTAGTAAAAAAAGGGAATATCGACCTTTTCTATATTCGGTTTATAAAGATTATTTATAATCTTTAAACATTCTTTATTTGATAATAAAGGATATGATATTTAAAAACATAATGTTAAAGTCTTAAAATTTTTCTAGCGAATATTTAAATGAAAGTTTAAATATGAACTAAAATAAGAAACAATTTTTAAAACACAACTTTTTTATTGAATATAGTAATATATTTAATAAGATAGTAGCCAAGGAATAATTATTCAAACGGTGAAGTAATGTAAATTACTTTATCAACATAAAAAATAAGCTATTAAGGGCTAATGGTGGATGCCTAGACTGTAAGAGGCGATGAAGGACGTACTAGACTGCGATAAGCTACGGGGAACTGTCAAGAAGTTTTGATCCGTAGATTTCCGAATGGGACAACCCAGTATATAGAGATATATATTACACTGCAAAGTGGGCGAACCCGGTGAAGTGAAACATCTCAGTAACCGGAGGAAGAGAAATCAAATGAGATTCCGTTAGTAGCGGCGAGCGAACGCGGATTAGGACAAACCCTATGCTTGCATAGGGGGTTGTAGGACCAAGATATAAGATCAAAGAAGATAGAGGAAATAGTTGGAAAGCTATAGCATAGAAGGTGATACTCCTGTACTTAAAATCTTCAATGACTTTATTGGTATCCTGAGTAGGTCGGAACACGTGATATTTTGACTGAATCTAGGGGGACCACCCTCTAATCCTAAATACTACTTACAGATCGATAGTGAACAAGTACCGTGAGGGAAAGGTGAAAAGTACTCCAGTGAGGAGAGTGAAATAGAACCTGAAACCATTAGCTTACAATCATTCGGAGCCCTATGATTTATCAGGGTGACGGACTGCCTTTTGCATAATGAGCCTGCGAGTTGTGGTGTCTGGCAAGGTTAAGTCAAGTACGAAGCCGTAGCGAAAGCGAGTCTTAATAGGGCGAATTAGTCAGATGCTGCAGACCCGAAACGAAGTGATCTATCCATGAGCAGGTTGAAGCTGGTGTAAGAGCCAGTGGAGGACCGAACCGGTGGGCGTTGAAAAGTCCTCGGATGACTTGTGGATAGGGGTGAAAGGCCAATCAAACTTCGTGATAGCTGGTTCTCTCCGAAATATATTTAGGTATAGCCTTGTGTAGTAGCATATAGGGGTAGAGCACTGAATGGGCTAGGGCTGCTTACCGCGGTACCAAACCCTATCAAACTATGAATACTATATGTGTAATCACAGGAGTCAGGCGTAGGGTGATAAAATCCTATGTCGAGAGGGGAACAACCCAGACTAACAGCTAAGGTCCCAAAGTCATATCTAAGTGGAAAACGATGTGGAGTTACTGTGACAACCAGGAGGTTGGCTTAGAAGCAGCCATCCTTTAAAGAAAGCGTAACAGCTCACTGGTCTAGTGATTCTGCGCGGAAAATATAACGGGGCTAAGATATGCACCGAAGCTTTAGACTCAGATTTATCTGAGTGGTAGGAGAGCGTTCTATTCAGCGTTGAAGGTGTACCGGCAAGGAGCGCTGGAGCGGATAGAAGTGAGCATGCAGGCATGAGTAGCGATAAAAGAGGTGAGAATCCTCTTCGCCGAAAACCCAAGGTTTCCTACGCGATGCTCGTCATCGTAGGGTTAGTCGGGACCTAAGTCGAGTCCGAGAGGGGTAGACGATGGCAAATTGATTAATATTTCAATACCAACAAATAAGCGCGATGTGGGGACGCATAGAGTTAATCGAGCTCACTGATGGAATAGTGGGTCGAAGGACGTAGGCTGTAACTTAGGCAAATCCGGGTTACATTAGGCCGAGATCTTACAGGCTCTTGACACTCTTCGGAGGAGATAGAGAATCGATGATACTGTCGTGCCAAGAAAAGCCACTAAGTATATTATTTGTTGCCCGTACCGTAAACCGACACAGGTGGGTGGGATGAGTATTCTAAGGCGCGTGGAAGAACCCTGGTTAAGGAACTCTGCAAACTAGCACCGTATCTTCGGTATAAGGTGTGCCTACTTTGGTATAGAGATTTACTCTCGAAAGCTAAAGAGGTTGCAACAAAGAGTCCCTCCCGACTGTTTACCAAAAACACAGCACTTTGCTAACACGTAAGTGGATGTATAAGGTGTGACGCCTGCCCGGTGCTCGAAGGTTAATTGATGATGTTAGATTTATCGAAGCATTTGATCGAAGCCCGAGTAAACGGCGGCCGTAACTATAACGGTCCTAAGGTAGCGAAATTCCTTGTCGGTTAAATACCGACCTGCATGAATGGCGTAACGAGATGGGAGCTGTCTCAACCAGGGATCCAGTGAAATTGTAGTGGAGGTGAAAATTCCTCCTACCCGCGGAAAGACGGAAAGACCCCGTGCACCTTTACTACAGCTTGACACTGTAGCTTGGATATTCTTGTGCAGGATAGGTGGGAGGCTTTGATTCATAGACGCCAGTATATGATGAGCCATCCTTGAGATACCACCCTTGAATATTTGAGTTACTAACTACGTAGAGTTATCCTCTACTAGGACAATGTCTGGTGGGTAGTTTGACTGGGGCGGTCGCCTCCTAAAAAGTAACGGAGGCTTACAAAGGTTAGTTCATGGCGGATGGAAATCGCCAGTTGAGTATAATGGCATAAACTAGCTTGACTGTGAGACATACAAGTCGAACAGAGACGAAAGTCGGTCATAGTGATCCGGTGGTTCTGTGTGGAAGGGCCATCGCTCAAAGGATAAAAGGTACGCCGGGGATAACAGGCTGATCTCCCCCAAGAGCTCACATCGACGGGGAGGTTTGGCACCTCGATGTCGGCTCATCGCATCCTGGGGCTGGAGCAGGTCCCAAGGGTATGGCTGTTCGCCATTTAAAGCGGTACGCGAGCTGGGTTCAGAACGTCGTGAGACAGTTCGGTCCCTATCTTCCGTGGGCGTAGGAAAGTTGAGGAGATTTGTCCCTAGTACGAGAGGACCGGGATGAACGTACCACTAGTGTACCAATTGTTCTGCCAAGGGCATCGTTGGGTAGCTATGTACGGATGTGATAAGAGCTGAAAGCATCTAAGCTCGAAGCCAACTTCAAGATGAACTTTCCCTGAAGATCCCAGCAAGACTAGCTGGTTGATAGGCTAGGTGTGTAAGCGTTGTAAGACGTTTAGCTGACTAGTACTAATAGATCGTTTGGCTTTTTTTAATATATTTCTTGGTTTACTATCTTATTAAGTATATGCATACTTGATAAATGTGTGAATTGTTTCATTCATTAAGACTTTAACATTATCTTTACACTCATTACCTAATGTGAGTATAAAGAGTTTATTTAGAACTTTTTATACTCATATTGCTGGTGGTTACAGAGAAGTGGAAATACCCAGCCCCATTCCGAACCTGGAAGTCAAGCACTTCATCGCTGATAATACTGCAGGTTTCACTTGTGGAAACGTAGGCCGCTGCCAGCTCTTGAGTATATTTATTAAGCTTTTATCTATTTGAACTTCTCTAAAGTTCCTTTAGATAGAAGCTTTTTTTTAGCTGAATTTTTTAGCCCCCATTCTTCTATTTTTATTTTACATATTCTTTTATTCTTCTTCCTATTACTTTCTTATTTACTTTATATGCAACTGTACCATCGCTCTAAGAACTCTTCTCTTTTTATTATTTCTCCTCTTTTATCATCCCTTTTTTATTTTATTTTAATATAATATATAAAAGAAATTGTCTTTTATCTAATTTTTTAAGGTAATACTTGTTAAAAAGATCTATTTATAAAGTTTTAAATGTACTAACTATTTTTCCTCCTCTTTTGATAATTTTATTATCAATTATTATTACTACATATATAATATATGAGAATCAAAATAAATTTGAAGAAGAATCTTTTGAATTAAAAAAAAGTTACTTAAAAGATAGTAGAGAGAAAATATATAATGAAGTTAATAATGTAATTAAATATATTGAATATGAATATAATAATACAGAAGAAAGATTAAAGAAAGATCTAAAAAACAGAGTAAATGAAGCATATATGGTTATCAATGGTATTATTAAGAATAATCCACATTTGAGTAAAGATGAACAAGTAAAGCTTATTAAAAATGCTTTAAGAGATGTTAGATTTAATGATGGTAGAGGTTACTATTATATTTATAGTATGCAAGGGGAATGTGTACTTCTTCCTATTCAAAAAAGCCTTGAAGGAAGTTCTTTTTTAGATATTAAAGATAAAAGAGGTAAGTACATTACTAGATCGATTATTGATTCTTTAAAGGATGGAAAAGAAGAGTTTATGCACTGGTGGTGGTACAAGCCTGGTTCTAGTAAAACACAATATAAAAAGTTATCTTTCAATAAGTATATAAAAGAACTTGATATGTATGTTGGAACTGGTGATTACATAGATGATTTTGAAAGTGTAATTAAACAAAAAGTTTTAACATATCTTTCTACTTTTGATTATGAAACAGGCAATTATATTTTTATTTTAAATCATGAAGGTAATGTTTTACTTCATCCAAATGAAGATTTGAAGAAAAGTAATATTAATGATTTAGAGCATAGAGATAAATACAATCTTAAATCAATTATAGAAATAGCTAAAAGGGGTGATGGATATATTACTTATTCTTCTGATTTTTTAGGTTTATATAAAAAGAATATTTATAAAACTTCATATATAAAAGGTCTTGATAAATGGAATTGGGTAGTTGGAAAAGGTTTTTATAAAAACGATTTATATGAGACTATTTCATTTAATCAAAAAAAACTTGAAGATGAGAATAGAGAACTTGCTTTTAAAATCATATTAATTAGTATTATTATTACTACTATATTAGTTTTTACTATTTTATATAATGTAAAGTATTTAAAAAATAAATTTGATTTAATAAGTAGAAAAATAGAAGATGAAATTAAATCAAATCATGAAAAAGATAAATTACTGTTCCAACAATCTAAAATGGCTTCTTTAGGAGAAATGCTTCAAAATATTGCCCATCAGTGGAGACAACCCCTATCTGTAATTTCAACAGCTGCAAGTGGATTAAAACTAAAACATGATTATAAAATATTAGATGAAAATAGTATAAATGATACGGTTGCTGTAATTATGAAATCTACTATATATCTTTCTAAAACTATTGATGATTTTAGAAATTTTTATAAAAATGAAAAAGAAGAAAAAAACTTTAATATTAAAACTGCTGTACAAGATAGTATTGATATTATTTCTCTCAAATTAAAAAATAAAAATATTGTATTGATATTTGATTCTATAGATTACGAATATAAAGCTTTAAAAAATGAATTAATTCAAGTAATAATAAATATTGTAAATAATGCAATTGATGCTTTTAAAAAGCAAAATAATAAGTTGATCTTAATTAATATTACAAAAGATGAAGAGTTAATTAATATATCTATTAAAGATAATGCAGGTGGAATACCAAATGAGATAATAGATAGAGTATTTGAACCATACTTTACAACTAAACATCAAGCTCAGGGTACTGGTATTGGTTTATTTATGAGTGAAGAGATTATTACAAAACATTTTTATGGTGATATTAAAGTTCATAATTGTAATTTTGAGTATAAAAATGAAGTGTATTTTGGTGCTTGTTTTGAGATTAAATTACCCATAAAAAAAGGCCAGTTGTAAACAACTGACCTTTTTTATCGGAAAGAACGAATTCTTATAACCTAGATTCATATCTTCTAAGCATATATAATCTTTTAAGCATTTTCTTTCTAGCATTGATTTTTTGCTTTTTTCTGATCTCTGTCATTGGCTCAAAAAATCTTCTAGCTCTAGTTTCAGTAACAATAAGATTTCTATCACATTGTTTCTTAAACCTTCTGTACGCTTCGTCAAAAGATTCGCTCTCTTTTACTTTAATGCCTGGCATGTAAAGTTCACCTACTTTCTTTTTAATTTAGACGTGCATTATATTTAAAATATACTTAATTTCAATTTAACTAAAGTTTGAATATAATAAATATACTAAGAAAGAAGGTACTATTTTGAATTTAACACACTTAGATGATAATAATAGACCAAAAATGGTCGATGTTTCAAATAAAAATGAAACTACAAGAATAGCAGTTGCTTCAGGTGAGATTTCTATGAGTCAAGAAGCATATAATGCTATTATGGAAAATAATACAAAAAAAGGTCCTGTTATTCAGACAGCTGTAATTGCTGCAATTATGGGTGTAAAGAAAACAAGTGATTTAATTCCTATGTGTCATCCACTTCTTTTAAGTGGTATAAATTGTGACGTAAATGAATTACCTGAATTGCCTGGATTTAAGCTTATTGTAACTGCAAAGTTAAATGGTCAAACAGGTGTTGAAATGGAAGCTTTAACAGGTGTTAGTGTTGGTTTACTTACAATATACGATATGGTTAAGGCAATTGATAAATCAATGGTTATTTCAAAAGTACAATTAGAAGAGAAGTCTGGTGGTAAAAGTGGTGACTTTTCAAGAAATGAGAAATAGGTATAAAGGAGGTTAAATGATTGATTTAAATAAAGAAAAACTAAAGTTAGATTATCCTTGTAACTGGAAGTACAAAATTGTTGTATTAGAAACTATTAGTATCAAAAAAGTTCTTACAGATGTGATTTCTCAAAGAGAACATAGTGTAAAAGAATCAAAGGTCAGTAAAAAAGGTAAATTTAAAAGTTATACTTTAGAATTACTTGTACATAGTGACGATGATAGAACAGGTTTATATGAAAACCTTGGAAATCATTCTGATATAAAAATGGTTTTATAGATTATGAATAGAAGAGACTTTCTAAATATTTCGAAAGCTGGAATAGTTACTTCTGCATTTTTTGCTAAGGACTTATTAGCTTTTGAACCTCCTGAAATAAGATCATCATATTTTTACGTAGAACAAAAAGATGAAAGTGATTTTCAAGAAATAAGAAGAAAGCTAAATCTTATTCAAAGACATGTTGGCTATGGAAATTTTAATATTTTAGGATTTGATGAAGCTTTAAAAATAGCAAAGAGAGTTTCTAATATTGGGGAATTTACAAAATCCCAGTTAGAGTTTTTAGAGTTTATGTTTTATTACAATCCTTCTTCACATGGCTTTTATGGAAAAAGAATTACAAATAGTATTACTGATGAAATAAACAAAAAAGAGATTGTAAAAGTTCCTAGAACAGGTCACTATCTTTTTAAGGGTAAACCTTTAGAAACTTATAATGATATGGTAGATGACATTGGAAGTACACTTACCTTAACTTCTGGAATTAGAAGTGTTATGAAGCAAACAAAACTATTCTTTGATAAAATTGCTTCTGTAAATGGAAATATTACAATTGCTGCAATTTCTTTAGCTCCTCCTGCTTATACTTATCATTTTGTTGGAGATTTTGATGTAGGTAAAAGAGGTTTTGGTCATGCAAACTTTACATCAAGATTTGCATTAACTGATGAATTCAAGAAAATTAGATCATTAAAATATGTTGATGTTAGATACACAATTAATAATAAGGATGGTGTAAGGTATGAACCTTGGCATATTACGACTGTTTAAGATTTCTATAATATTTATACTAATTCAAAATTTATATGCACAAGTTCAAACATACGACTTTGATTTTATCAAAAAAGGTGAATTAGACGATAATACTCTTCTTTTAATTGGAGGTATTCAAGGTGATGAACCTGGGGCATTTATGGCGGCATCTTTAATAGCAACTCATTATGATATTAAAAAAGGTTCTGTTTGGGTTATTCCAAATCTTAATTTTTATTCAATAATTAAAAGATCAAGAGGTCCTTATGGGGATATGAATAGAAAGTTTGCTGATCTTTCTTCTTCTGATCCTGATTATGAAACAATTCAACGTATAAAAAAGTATATAAAAGCTCCCGAGGTTAAGTTAATACTTAATTTACATGATGGAAGTGGTTACTATAGAAAAAACCATATTAATAATCTCTATTCACCTAAAAGATGGGGACAATGCTCTATTATTGATCAATCAAAACTTGATATTCCTAAGTATGGTAACCTCCAAGAAATTTCAACAAAAGTGGTAAATAGTATAAATGAAAAGCTTTTAAGACAAAAAGATGTTTATGGTGTAAAAAACACAAAAACAAGACAGGGTGATAAAGAGATGGAAAAAACTCTTACTTATTTTGCAATAAACAATAAAAAAGCTGCTTTTGCAAATGAAGCTAGTAAAGACTTACCATTACATGAAAGAGTTTACTATCACCTTTTAGCTATTGAAGCATATATGGATATTATGGGAATAGAGTTTGAAAGAAAATTTGAGGTTACTACTGCTTCTATTAAAAATGTAATTGACCATGATATTTATATTTCTTTTTATGATGAACAAATTAAACTTCCACTTAGTAAGGTTAGAAGTATTTTAAAGTATTTTCCAATTAACAAAGATGGTATCTTAGAGTTCACTCCCTCAAATCCTTTAATGACCATAGTTAAACAAGGTAAAGAGTATGTTATTCATTATGGAAATAGAAAGTTAGCAAAACTTCATCCTGATTATATCAAAGTTGTAAAAGATGATAGAGATATTAATTTTACGATTGATGGAGAGAAAAAAAGTGTAAAACTTGGAGACATAGTTTATGCGCAAGAAAGCTTTTTAATTGAGCCTATTGATGATTTAAGAGTGAATATCATTGGGTATGTAAATAAATCTTTAAATAGTGAAGTTGGAGTTCTTGTAAATAAAAATGAAATTCAAAAAAGATTTTCAGTTGATAAAGATGGGGATTTATTTAGAATAGAATTCTATAAAAAAGATAAGTTTATAGGGATGGTTCTTTTAGGATTTGAAAAATAGAGTTTTAAACTCTATTTTTTAATTAGTCGAAAGATACAAGTTCTTTTTTGAAAAGCTCTTGATTTAACTTTTTACAAGCAGTTTTATAAAGTTTTTCAACTCTCTCTTCTTCATCTTTTACGATTTGTGCTACTTCTTCCAAAGATTTACCTTCTTCAAAAGCTACAAAAGTTTTAAACTCTTTTTTTGTAAATTTTCTTTTTAATACATCTTTGATTTCATCTTCAGGTCTTAATACACCTACTAGTTTATCAATATGTTTAAAAACAGCTTCTGTATAGTTCATTTTTTTCCTTTTACTTATTTATCCAATTTTCTAATGTGTTTATATCTTTATAAGATGTTAAGTCAAGCATTATTGGAGTTATTGATACATAATTTGCTTTTATTGCTTCAAAATCACATGATTTATCAGAGCTTTCTTGCCAGATTAAAGGGTGTAAACCAATCCAGTAATACTCTTCACCTCTTGGATTAAGATGTCTATGTGTATCATTTCCATACTCTCTATATCCAGCTTTTGTGATTTTTATACCCTCACATTCATCGGGTTTGATAGGTGGGATATTAACATTTAATAGCTTTCTTTCATCTAATGGGAACTCATTATTTAGTATTTTTGATGCTAATTTGGCAATAGTTTGTTTTGCTAAAGCAAAATCCCAGCCATCTTTTATATCAAGACACTTGTTTCTACAAACTTGTGAAATAGCAATTGAAGGAACTCCTTGAAGTACAGCTTCCATTGCTCCTGCTGCTGTTCCACTATATGTGATATCTTCTCCCATATTTGCACCAATATTAATACCACTTATTACTAAATCAGGTCTAAAGTCATCATCAACTTTGTCAAGTTTTAGAGGTCTATCTAAAGTTAATGAGTGACCACATGCTGATTTATTTTTAGCAGGAGCAACTATTGTTAGTTTTGCAATTGGGCTTAAAGCCTCAATTAAAGCTTTTAGTCCAATGGCATCAAAGCCATCATCATTTGTAAGTAAAATATGTTTTTTCATCATGCTACTACATATGCTCCTTCTATTTGTTTGATTAAATTTTCTACATTTGAAGTTACTTTAAAACCTGTTTCTAGTTCAATATCTGCAAGTTTTGACTTAACAAGTACCTTAAACTCTCTTCTTCCTTGATTGTTTGCAATAATATCAAATAACCTATACATTACATCATCTTTATCATCAAAGGGAATAGCTACAGTTAAAGGTGGTTCTATTTTTTCTACTTGTTTTGTTTTTACTTTTTCTCTTTTTGCATCTTGAAGACTTTCTATTTTTAAGATGTTCATTCTTGTAAAGTTTTCGTCTTTTGAAATTCTTACTTTAAAAGCTATTGGTTCAGAGTCACTTGGACTTCTTAAATCAATACCGAAGTTATCCTCAAGCTCTTTTAGTCTATTTTCAAACATCATAAGCTCAATATTTCCATGTAAGTCCATGATTGAAGCAATACCAAATTTATTTCCTTTCTTAGAAATCTTTTCAGTAATACTCTCTATTTTACCTACAAATAAAGCTTGTGAACCATCAGCAATCTCATCAATTTCTGATGATAAAGTATATTTGATTTGATCTAATTGCTCTCTATAATCATCAAGTGGGTGACCTGATACATAAAAACCTAAAGAAGCTTTTTCAAGTTCAAGAAGCTCTTTATTGTCAAACTCTGGTAGTTCTTCTAATTGGATTTCAACAGAAGTTAATTCTTCACTATCTCCAAATAAAGAGCCAACAGCCATTTTCTTAGCTTTTGCTACATTACCAACTGCTTCACCTATTTGCTCAATTTGATCTAGCATGGCTTTTCTTGTATAGTGGAAACCATCTAAAGCACCTGCTTTAATAAGTGATTCAATTACTCTTTTATTTACTTTGCTTCCATCAATTCTTGAAATAAAATTGGAAAGACTAGTAAACTCTCCATTTTCTTTTCTTTCTTTTAGAATTGAGTTAATGGCAATATCTCCAGCACCTTTAATTGCTCCCATACCAAACATTACTACTTCTTCTTCCTCATCTAGCTTTTTAGCAGAGAAAACTAAATCTGATTTATTAATATCAGGTGGGAATAAATCAAGTCCTAATCTTTTTACTTCATCCACATACTTTACAACTTTGTCTGTATTATCTTTTTCAAGAGTAAGTAGTGCTGCCATAAACTCAGATGGATAATAACATTTAAGATAAGAAGTATAGAAAGTTACAAGGGCATAGGCTGCTGAGTGAGATTTATTAAATCCATATCCAGCAAACTTTACAATAAGGTCAAACAGTTCTT
This sequence comes from Arcobacter roscoffensis, assembly GCF_024267655.1. Classification (NCBI taxonomy): domain Bacteria; kingdom Pseudomonadati; phylum Campylobacterota; class Epsilonproteobacteria; order Campylobacterales; family Arcobacteraceae; genus Arcobacter; species Arcobacter roscoffensis. The sequence goes on along the minus strand of NZ_CP100595.1, from coordinate 3,082,253 downwards.
CTGCATAAGCTCTTGTATAACCTTTTTCTTGAGCACCATCGGCAAACTCTGTTTTAAGTTTGTCCATTTCTTCTTTAATTTTTTTACCCATAGCCCGTCTAACTAAGTCCGCACCACCAAGTGAGAAGCCACCAATACTTTGTACAATCTGCATAACTTGCTCTTGATATACAATAACTCCGTATGTCGTTTCCAATATGGGTTTAAGTGCAGGTTCTAACTCATCATGAAAGTAGTCAATCTTTGCTCGACCATGTTTTCTATCGATGAAGTCATCAAGCATTCCTGACTCCATTGGACCTGGTCTATATAAGGCTAGAACGGCAATAATATCCTCGAAGTTTGAAGGAGCTAGTCTTTTACATAAGTCTTGCATACCATCGGATTCTATTTGGAATAACCCAATTGTATTACCTGTTTGAATAAGATCATAAACACCTTTATCATTTACATCTGTAGTTAAGAAATCAACTCTTTTTCCATGTCTTTTCTCAATTAATTTATTTGCTTCTTCAATAACTGTAAGGGTCTTAAGACCTAAGAAGTCAAATTTAATTAAGTCAACATCTTCTACATACTTACCATTATATTGAGTGGCTAAAGTATCAAGTCCTGAAGGTTTAAATAAAGGTGTTTTTTTCCATAAAGGCTCATTTGAGATAACCACACCTGCTGCGTGAGTACCTGCATTTCTATTTAGTCCTTCTAATGCTAGAGCAAACTCCCAAACTCTTTTTGATAGTGGATCTGAGTCACAAAGTTCTTTGATTTTTGGTTCTTTTTCATATGAATCAGTAAGATTAATACCAAGTTCATCAGGAATAAGTTTTGCCATTGCATCAGCTTTTGCATAAGGCATATCAAGTACTCTTGCAACATCTCTAATTACCCCTTTTGCAAGAAGTTTACCAAAGGTAATAATTTGAGCAACATTGGCACGACCATATTGTTGAACAACATAGTCAATAATCTCACCCCTTCTACTTTGACAGAAATCCATATCAATATCGGGCATTGATACCCTCTCTGGATTTAGGAATCTCTCAAAAAGTAAACCATAAGGCATAGGATCAATATCCGTAATAAATAAACAATATGCTACCAGTGAACCAGCAGCAGAACCCCTACCAGGTCCTACTGGAATTCCCATTTGTTTTGCAACAATAACAAAATCCCATACAATAAGCATATATCCTGGGAATTTCATGTTGTTGATAATATCAATTTCTACTTGAAGTCTATCTCTATACTCTTCATGTTTTTCAGCAGGAACTATTTCAAGTCTTTTTTCTAAACCCTTCCAACACTCATAAATAAATAAAGCTTTATCATTTTCAAGTGAATATTCTTCCTCTGGAAAAGGAATTTCTACATTTTGTTCTTCTAGTTTATTTCTTGTAAACTTAAAGTTTGGAGGAGTTGGGTTTCCTAGTTTTATCTCTAAATTACACTTATCAGATATTTCTTGTGTTGCTTCAATAGCTTCTGGAATATCTGCATATAGTTTTGCAATTTGTTCTGGGGATTTTAAATAAAACTCATGAACTGAGTGTCTTAATCTATTTGGATCATCATAAAGTTTATTCATTGCAATACACATAAAAGCCTCATGTGCATCAGCATCTTTTGGATTTAAGTAGTGTGTATCATTTGTAGCAACTACTTTTATTCCAGTTTCATGTGCAATTCTTAAAATCTGGTCATCAACAAAGTGTTGGTCACCAATTCCATGTCTCATAATTTCAAGGTAGAAATCATCCCCAAAAATATCTTTGTACTCTAAGGCAACTTCTTTTGCCCTTTCATAACCTTTTGCACCATTTCTTACATTCCTTTCGTTTTGTAAGTTTAGGTGCCAGTTTATTTCACCTTGTAGACAAGCAGCAGAACAAACTAGACCTTCGCTATTTTCTCTTAAAAGCTTTTTATTGATTCTTGGATAGTAATAAAAACCGTGCATGTAAGCTTGTGAGCTTAGGTACATTAGGTTCTTATATCCTGTATCATTTTTTGCATATAAACATAAGTGGTATCTTTGTCTATTTGTCTTATCTCCTAACTCTTCTGAGTTATGAATATAAGCTTCCATTCCAATGATAGGTTTAATACCTTCTTTTCTCATGGCATTGTAAAAGTCAATTGCTCCAAACATGTTACCATGGTCAGTCATGGCAACAGAGGTCATACCAAGATCTTTTACTTTTTTAGCTAGGGGTTTAATTTTATTTGCACCATCTAGTAGTGAATATTCTGTATGTAAATGTAAATGTGTAAATTGTGGTGTATCAGACATAATATAATCTTTTTAAAATAATTTTTGTTTTTTAATAGTTTATATTATATCTAAAAAATGATTTTGAGCCTCTTTAAAACCAAGATTAAAACACTCTTCAAGTTCTTTAAAAGTGAACAAAGAAAAACCTCTAATATGTGGACTTCCTAAATACTGGTGTGTATGAGCAATTGAGTGGGCATGATTTTCATATAACTGTTTAAAAAGTTTTTTATGAATTGTTTTAATTGGGTTAAGTCTTTTGATGTTTTGTTTGCTAGATTTTGGAAATAAATCTACACTAAAAATATGATAATTTTTTTCTAATAAAGGTTTGATAGGAACATTATCAAATAAACCCCCATCTATTAAGTGCATACCTTTATATTTTACAGGTTTAAAAAGAGGAACTAAGGCAGATGAAGCCATACATAAAGTTATAGTATCACCATTATTAAAGTAGTGAAGCTTTTTTTCTTTTATATCATAGGCATTTACATAAACAGGTTTTGGAATATCTTCAAGTTTTTCTATTGGTAATAACTCTTTTATAATCTTATTTGAGGAATCAATTTTTAGTAAACCATTTCTAAAATAGTTAAATTTTAAAGCTTGTCTTACATCTTTACTTCCAAAAATTTTTAGTTGTTCTTTTGCAGGAATCCCACTCGCATGAGAAGCACTTATAATACTTCCAATTGATGAGCCGCTATAGGCTTTAATGTCTATATTTTGTTCTTCACAGAAGTGTAGAACCCCTAAATGAAAAGCGCCTCTAGCAGCACCTCCACCAAGAGCTAAACTCAAATTATTTATCATTTTTATCTAACCAATCTATTATTTTAAACTCTCCATCAAAGGTTTCAACTATAGCAGTACAACTCTCGACCCAATCACCGCAGTTGAGGTATTCTATCCCATCTATATCTCTTATTTCAGCTTTGTGGATATGTCCGCATATAATACCATCATATCCTTTATTTTTTGCGTGGTTTGATAAAACGCTTTCAAAGTCGTTTATAAATGAAACTGAGGATTTAACTGAGTCTTTTACATATTTTGATAAAGACCAATATTTTTTGATTCCAAGTTTTTGTCTTGTGAAGTTTAATGCTGCGTTTAAGTATAACAGCAAATCATATCCATAATCACCTAGAATTGCTAACCATTTTTTAGTCATGGTAATAGAGTCAAAAAAGTCTCCATGGGTAATATAATACTTTTTGCCATTAATTCCTTTATAATCAAGTTCATTGGAGATATTTAAAGAATCTCCTAAAACAAGTGGTACAAAGGGTCTTATAAACTCATCATGGTTACCAGTTATGAAGTGTACATTTGTCCCTTTTCTGGCTTTTTTTAAAACTTTTTGAATAACATCTGAGTGAGTTTGAGGCCATACAAATTTTCTTTTTATAGCCCAACCATCTATAATGTCTCCTACTAAAATTAGGTTTTCACTCTCATTGTGTTTTAAAAAATCTAATAATTTTTTTGCCTTAGAAAACCTTGTTCCTAGGTGAATATCTGATATAAAGATGCTTTTGTATTTCATATTCGAATTTTAGAGTACTTTGATTACAATTGAATAACAAAAGAAAATTGATATTTAGGGTATTCTTCAAGATTTTGTAAGCTAGATTTAAATAAAATTTAAACAATTATACTAAGGGGAATTTTATGTTGAAAACTTTTGCAAAGACTTGTTTATTAGCCGCAGCTGCTATGTTATTTTCGGGGTGTCAAATACATCAAACGATTGTACAAAAAGAACAACTAGCCAATGTAAAAGGTCAATCAATAAATAATAATTCAGGAAGTGCTAATCTAAGCACTAACCACCTTCAACAAACAAATGATGAAGTACAAGTTACTAAAGAGTACTTAAAAATTGCAAATGACCAAGAAAGATTTGTAACAAAGCAGTATACTTTAGAAGGTACTATTAACTCTTTAGCAACACAAATGATGAGAAATCAAAAACTTGCAACAAATAAACCTGTAATAATTACTTCTTTTGTAAGACTTGACCAATTTAAAAAAACAACTGAATTTGGTAGAATTGTAAGTGAAAGTTTAATTAATGAGCTTTCAAACAAAGGTTTTAATATAATCGAATTTAGAGGTCAATTAGCTGTATCTGTTGATAATAATGGTGAATATTTTATCACTAGAAAAGTTAGACAAATGAAAGGTAAAACACCAAATACTTATGTTGTAGTTGGTACTTACTCTAGACAATACAAAAAAGTGATATTAAACGCAAGAGTTATCGATAACATCACAGGAAGAATTATCACAAGTGCTAGATCTACTTATCATCATGGAAGAGCAAATGATTGTATGATGTTCAATGATTGTAGACCTGCAAGAACTGTAAAAATCGTAAAAGAATAACAATCTAAATGAAACCCTCTTATTTTAAAAGCTTAAGAAGTATTTTACTTCTTAGTTTTTTAACTCTTTTTCTAACTTCATGTTCATACTATAAAATTCCAATTGATGGTGCAAATGACTTTCACTCACTAGTATCAAAACTAGTTGATGAATCAGCTGTAAAGATTAAAAAAAATGTAGCTTATGAAGAAGTTGTATTAGTTTCTGATTTTGTGAATATACAAGACTTAGAAAATAAATCACAATTAGGTTTTTTACTTTCAAATATGTTAAAAGATAAACTTGTGTCTTTAGATATAGTTGTAAGAGAAGTAATCTTTGGAAAAGAGTTTCAGTTAGGACAGCAAGGTTTTAATATGCTTATTAGAGATAAAAATAAGATCATCTCTGATGAGGTTTCAAAAGCTAGGTATGCTGTTGTTGGAACTTACTCTATATCAACTAGAAGTTTAAATATCTTTATAAAATTGATTGATGTTCAAACTGGAAATATTTTAGCCTCTTCCCATGAAAGAACATCAATAGATCAAGAGATTTTAGATTTAGAGGGTGAAGAAAAAAGAAGTATTGTTCTTAGACCAAGAGTAGTTTTATAAAATATCTTGGATTAAGAACTGAGCGCTTAGCTCTCCTCTAAATTCATTTTTATTTACTGATACAATAATATCAAGTGTATTTGATAGGTTCGTATTACTATCATTAAATTTTAAAGCTTCAAATATAACACCTTCACTATTAAGTGTAAGTTTTAAGTGGTTTTTATCTCTTCCTATTAAATCATATTTTACTAAGTTTACATTTGATAGTTTAAAGATTGGTTTATGATTTTGTAGACCATATGGTTCAAACTGTTCAATAATAGATAAAAACTCTAAATCAACAGATGAAACATCTAATTCACCTAATGTTTTAGGTTCAATATGTAGCTTATCTTTTTTATCTTCTAATTGTTTATTTATGATAGCTTTAAACTCTTCTAGGTTCTCTTGCTTCATAGATAAACCAGCAGCATTTTTGTGACCACCGTAGCCTAATAATAAATGTTTTGCTTCTGTGATTAAATCATATAGATTTATGTCTGCATTTGCTCTTGCACTTCCTTTTGCAATTCCATTGTTTAGTGAGAAGATAAAAGCAGGTTTTTTGAAATGGTTTGACATTTTAGAAGCAACAATACCAATAACACCTTCATGCCAATCTTCACCCCAAACAACAACAGCATTGTCTTCTTTTTTTGAAGCATTTAAAGCTTTTTGAGAAATCTCTTCTTGTAAAGTTTTTCTGTAATTGTTTAACTCTTCTAATAATTGTAAAGATTCATTTGCACTAAAAGAGCTATTTGAAAGTAAAAAAGATAGTGCTACTGAGGCATCATCCATTCTTCCTGCACTATTTATCTTTGGAGCAATGAAAAAGCCAATATCATCGGATACTAAGGCTTCTTTACTCATAACTTCATTTAGTTTTTTAAAGGCTTCTCTTTGTGAGCTTTTGATTTTTTTTAGACCTTGCTTTACCATTGTATAATTAAGTGCAGTCATTGGCATAATATCAGCAACGATAGCTAAAGCTAAAAGGTCTAAAAAATCCGTCATATTAATATTTAGATTTAACTCTTTTTTAATTGCTGCACATAAATACCAAGCAACTTGAGCACCACAAATATCTTTGAACTCAAAATTACAATCTGCTTGTTTTGGGTTTACAATTGCTATTGCTGGTGGTAATTGTTCCCCTACTGTATGGTGATCTGTTATGATTAAATCAATGCCTTTTTCTTGAAGCTTTTTAGCTGCCTCAACTGCTGAGATACCATTATCAACTGTTATAACTAAGCCCTTATCAATCATATCAACTATTTTTGGGGATAAACCATAGCCATGTACAAATCTATTTGGAATTATGTGATTTACTTTGTATCCAACTTTATTAAAAAAGTCTAACATAATAGTAGTTGAGACTACTCCATCAACATCATAATCGCCAACTATGGTAATAGTTTCATTGTTTAGTACAGCTTCTTTTATTCTAGTTGAAGCTTTTTTTATGTCTTTAAAGTTATTTGGTGAGGGGATGTCAGCAAGACGTGAATAAGGATTATCCACATGTCTTGCTGATAGAATTTCAAAAAGTCTATTTTTTGTAATTTTAGACATTAGTCTTTTTTATTTGCTTGTTTAACAAACTCTAAAATAATTGGATTCGGAGTCTCTAAATGTGATGTAAATTCAGGGTGGAATTGTACACCTACAAACCATGGATGGTCTTTAATTTCAACAGCTTCAATTAAACCATTTGATTGTCCAGAAATAATCATACCTGCTTCTTCTAATTTTTCTTTATAAGCTGGATTTGCTTCATATCTATGTCTATGTCTCTCATGGTAAATCTCTTCATTTCCATAAGCTTTTTGAAGATTTGTTCCTTTTAATGGCTCAAATGGATATTCACCAAGTCTCATAGTTCCACCCATTGGTGATTTATGAGTTCTTAATTGTTTGTTACCACTTTGATCCATAAATTCATCAATTAAGTAGATTAATGGTTCTTGTGTATTTTCATCAAATTCAATTGAGTTAGCATTTTCTATACCTAATACATTTCTAGCATACTCAATAACTGAAAGTTGCATACCTAAACAAATACCTAAATATGGAACTTTATTTTCTCTAGCATATCTAATAGCTTTAAGTTTACCTTCAACACCTCTGTGTCCAAATCCACCTGCAACTAAAATACCATCAGAATTTCCAATAACTTCATATGCACCTATGTCTTCAATTTTTTCTGAATCACACCAGTGAATATTTACTTTTGTATTTAAGTGTGCACCTGCATGAATTAAGGCTTCAATTAATGATTTATATGACTCTTTTAAATCTAAGTATTTACCAACAAATGCAATTGTAACTTCATCTTTTGGAACTAAAATATTTTTAACTAAAGTATCCCATCTTTCCATGTTTGGTTTAAATTTTATATTGAAGTGATCTGATAAAGGAGTTAAAATCCCTTCTTTAATAAAATGTAATGGAACTTGGTAGATTGATTGCGCATCACCTGCTTCAATAACTGCATTTCTATCTATGTCACAAGATAATGCTAACTTGTCTTTTAAGTTTTTAGGTAACTCTTTTTCCGTTCTACAAACTAACATATGAGGAGTGATACCAATTCTTCTTAACTCTTGAACTGAGTGTTGAGTTGGTTTTGTTTTAAGCTCACCTGCTGCTTTGATATAAGGAACTAAACTTACATGAATGTTCATAGTTTTATCTTTAGGCTTTTCATGTCTGATAGCTCTAATAGCTTCCATAAATGGTAGACCTTCGATATCACCAACTGTTCCACCAAGCTCGATGATTAAAAAGTCTTTTTCATCTGCAGCTGCATAGATTCTATCTTTGATTTCATCAACAACATGAGGAATAACTTGAATAGTCTTACCTAAGTATCCCCCTTCTCTTTCTCTTTTAATTACACTTTGGTAAACTTGTCCAGTTGTAAAAGAGTTTTTAGCAGTTAATGTTGTGTCGATAAATCTTTCATAGTTTCCTAGGTCAAGGTCAGTTTCAGCACCATCAGCAGTAACAAAAACTTCCCCATGTTCTAGTGGACTCATTGTTCCAGGGTCAACATTTAAGTAAGGGTCAATTTTAAGCATACTTACTTTGAACCCTGATTGTTTTAAGATTGTTGCAACAGATGCAGAAGTGATACCTTTACCAAGTGAACTTAATACCCCACCAGTTACAAAGATGAATTTAGTCATTAAAAATACTCCAATTAAATTAAATAGTCATAAATATATTTCGCGATTTTAGCTAAAGTTTGTTGATAGATAAGTTAAGCTAGGCTTATGTGAGTTACTTAAAAGCTAGCTTCTAGCTAACTTTTAAGATTTAATAAATTATTTAAGTTTATCTGCTCTTGGATAAATGAATACAGCTTTTCTTAGAACACTAACTCTTTCAGGGTCTTCTTTAGCATAAGCTCTAATTGTTATAGCTATTGGTGTGTCTTTTGTGTTATCTTTTACTAAAACTTTTTCAGTTTGTAAAATTACAACTTTTTTTCTAAGTTTTCCAGGTTGTAGTGTAAATGGTTTAAATCTTTTGATTTCAATATCTTTATTATCAACTATTTCTAAGTGATAAGTTAAAGGTTTTGATTCAGTATTTTGGAATAAGAATACAAAGTTATTTGCAACTACATTGTTTTCTTTGATTTTATATAGCTGAGTTGTTTTATTAACATTTAAAAGCATATACTCTTTTGTTCCACCCATTGCAAAAAGTAAACCTAAAACAATAGTAAGAGCAGCAGCATACATAATAGTTTGCTTTCTTAACATCTTTGTTGGTTTATCATTTTTGATTTCATTTGTACTTGACCACTGAACAAGTGAAGGTTTTCCAAGTTTTCCCATAACTGTAGTACAAGCATCTACACATTCTAAACAGTTTATACATTCAAGTTGTAAACCTTTTCTAATATCAATATGTGTAGGACAAACTGTTACACATGATTCACAAGTAGTACACTCATCAGTTTGGCTTGGTAAATCTTTTGCTTTAAAAATTATCTTTTCTTTACTCTCATTATAAATCTCCCCACCTCTATTTGTTGAATAAATAGCTTGGTAAGTATTGTCATCATAAAGTACCGATTGAACTCTTGAGTAAGGACAAATATACACACAGAAATCTTCTTTTAAAAATACTGCATCATAAACTAAAAATGCTGCAATTGCTAAAACAAATCCTATTAAGAACATATGTTCTGTAGGGTTTTGAATATAAGCAAAGAAGTCTTCAGGAGGTACGAAATACCACATAAAGTTAGATGCTGCAAGAAGGGCTAAACATGACCAGATGATAATAGCAATCAATCTTTTAGAAGCATTTTTTGGTTTTGAGTAGTCTGGGTCTTTTTGTTTGTTTTTGATTCTTCTAAGACCTAAAAGTTTACCTTCTATTAAATCTCTATATACAACCCTAAAGATTGTTTGAGGACAGGCCCAACCACACCATGCTCTACCACCTAGTGAAGTAACTGCAAAAATTCCTAAGAATAGAAGCATTAATAAAAATGGCATAAGATATAACTCTTGCATATCAAATGCTGTACCTAATAGATGTAATTGTTTTTTATCAAAAGATAATAAGAAAATGTGGTTACCACCAATAGTAATAAAAGGTAAGGATAGAGATATAATAGTTGCAACTATATATCCGTAATACCTTTTAATTCTATATGGAGTCTTACTTAAAAATTCATTTTTCTCTTTCACTGTAAAACCTTTCGTTTGTGATTATAAGCTTAATTATATATAAAGCTTCCTTATAATAACCATAAACAACTATAAGTAAAACTTATATAGTGAAAGAGTATTCATAATCAGCCTTGAGTAAGCTTTTTATAGTCTTCTATTTTTTTAGAAATTTCATTTTTTACTTCTGAAACATCGTAAATTTCAAAGTTTTCTATACTTGGATAAGATTTTATAATATTTTCAAATTCAGCTATCGTATCATCAATTGATTTACTTTCAATTACAGGGATATTTAGCTTTTTTATTAACTCTTCATTGTATGATTTATCTTCTCTTTTAAATAAAACAGGGCTATTCCCACATGAAATAGACTCTAATGCTGTTTGAAGTGAAGCTGTTAATAGATATTTACTATTTTGAATAGTTTCTACGTACTCTTCTTCATCAATTACTTCATTAAAGTGTTGTGTAAATATTTTTTCATTTCCTAAAAAGAAATAGTGTCCCATAAGAAGTGTAATATCATGCTTTGATGACTCTTTTACTCCTTGTAAAAATAGCTCATTATAATCATCATCACCAAAGAAAATAGCTTTTTTAATACTTGGGTTTTCGATTTTTGTATAAAGTTCTTTATCTACAATAATCTCACCTAATTCTTCTAGGTTATAAACTAGTGAACAAAACTCGCTCATTCCTTCTTGCATTAACTCATTTGTTTCATCTGTATTGTAAAGTAAAATGTCTCTTTTTTGCATGATATTGTGAAGATTTCTTACAACATCAATATTCACATATCTTCTAATACCTAATAAGTCTTTCGCAAAAGCTCCTGCTCTAAAATCACTAGTACATAAAATAGGATCAAACTCTTTTAATTCATTTGCTATTGCTGCACATCTTTTTGCACCTTCTAGACCAATAGCATGACCACTTTTTGCATAAAAATAAACTTGCATATTAATTACCTCTTATAATAGTTTGTATGTATTTAAGACTTTAGTATACTAAAAAGCTACATAGCTTTTGGTTAAACTAAGTTTAAAGTAAAATATTAGTTTTATAAGTTTTTTAAAAACTAAGCTTTATATGAAATAGCAGCTTTTACAAACTTCTCAAAAATCTTTCTATGCTCTTTTAAATATATCAAGTATTCAGGGTGCCACTGTAAAGCTAATAAAAAAGGGTAATCTTTTTTTTCAATAGATTCAATTATAGACTTATGGGTAGAAGATACATCTAAATCTTTACCAACTTTATTTATAGCTTGATTGTGAATACTATTGATTATGATTTTATCTTCCTTTACTGTTTTATGTAAAGAGCTGTTTGTTTTTACTTTTGCTTCTTTTATTGGAAATATTGAGTTTTGATGAATTATATATTCATCCAAATCAAGTATTTTTGCATATAAATTCCCCTCAAAATAGATATTTATAAGTTGAGCCCCTCTACATATACCAAGAATTGGTAACTCCTCTTTATATGCTTTATCTATCATTTCTAATTCAAAGGCATCTCTTTTTTTATCAAGTTCAGTATTGTGGGCATCTTTGTGAGCACCATATAAAGTGGGGTCTATATCATTTCCTCCACTAAGGATTAGACCATCTAGTTTTTTGAAATTGATATTATCTTTTGATGGTTTTAATCTAACACAAGAAGCCCCTTGTATTTTTAGATTTAATTTTATAAATATGTAGGCAAAATAGTTGCCATTATCAGGTAAACATATTCCTATTAGTGGTTTTGTATCCATTTTTCAACTCTTTCTTCCCAACTTGTAAGATTTATTAGATTATCAAGGTGTGTAAGATATTCTTTTGATAACAACTCTAAGTTTTCTATGTCATTTGCTAGGTTTTCTACTAAAATCCATCTATTCCACTCTTCACTAATTTGCCAATTAGAAGAGCCTACCATAGAGTTTGATAATCTATAGTGAAAAGCTGGTCTTGGTTTTATTTTTTCATTTGGCAATTTATTTCTTACTTTTTTTTCATCAATAAAAGTTAGAATAGGAAGTAAATCTAAAGATCTATTTCTAGTAGGATTGAATTTTAAGTAATCATCTATAAACTCTTGTATTGTTGGTTTATAAGAATCGTCTAAAATATGTTTTATATAATCAGTTTTAAAATTGTCAATAAAAGGGCTTATTTTTCTTGCAATATCAATTTTTGCATCTTTATTTATAAAGTCTTGAAGAATTAAATAGGCTTTTGTATAGTTTAATAAACTCTGTACTTCAAGTGATACTACTTCAATATTTATATGTAAACCAAAGGCATAATACAATTTATGTTTTGTACCTTTTGCTTCATTTATTGCGAGTTTATTAGTAAGTTCATCAACAAGTGAAATTTTATCCAAAGGTAAGGGTGGTGTGCTTATTTCATATGGAACTATATCTTTTGATAAATCACCAATTGTTTTTTCAATAGCTTCAATATCATTTGTTTTTATATCAATACCAATTGTTTGAGAAAGTTTTTTTGCACCTTTTTTTATTTTCTGTTTAGTTAGAAGCTCAAAATCAAGCTCTAAAATAAAATCTCCATACTTTGATTCTAGTTTATAAAAGAAGTTATTTATCTTTTTCTCTTTAAATTGAAAATCGTTTTTTAAGATATTTAAGATTTCATCTAAGTCAATATTTGAAAACTCTATTTCAAAACCCACATGTCTTATTTTATTTTCATAGTTATTTGTGATTTTAGGATTTAGAAAATTACTCATTTGTTTCTCCTTCTTCTAAAGCTTTTTTATAGTATCTATTTAGGTCAAATAAACCTGCTTTAATTCCATTTGTTTTATAAAACTCATTTTGAAACCAATCATATATTTGCCAAAAATCTTTATGGTTCCTATTTATAAAAAACTTTGATAATTTTGATTCATCAACCTTTCCTTTAAGTAAATCAAAAAACTCTTTTATATCATCTTCTTCAACCACAACAAAGTAGTTTGGATATGAACCTATAAAGCCCTCAATAAAGTTGATCTTGTCTTTTTTTACATCAAGTCTTGATTCTTCATTAAATAAAAATGCTACGCTATCATGCCATCTATTTATTACTGCTGTATATACTAAGTCTTTTTCTTTCATCTTAAATCTTATATATGCAAGATTGAAGTTGTTACTTGAAAACTTTTTAAATCTTTTTATTTGATTATTGAAGCTTAATGCTTTAAGTGCTTCTTGTATCTGCTCTTTTGTTTTAAACTCTTTAATATCTTCATAGTTATCTATTTTTTTATCAATAAAATTGATTTCATCTTTTTTTGTTTTTGTATAACTTAGAAGCCTTGTAATAAACTCTTTATAATCATAGTTTAATGTAGCATCAGAATTTGATGGTGTATATGTAACTAGATGTTTTGCTAAAGCTCCTTTATACCAACTATTAAAAATCTCTTTTCTTTTTTCTTTTGGTAAATACTCTAAAAAGTTGCTTTCGCCTTCAATTCTTAATCTATCCATATATTTTCTAACAAGAACTTTGTGTTGAGTATTTCCATATACATCAAAACCAGCAACTAGTGAGTAATATAGTCTTTCTAATAATGGATAGTCAATCATCCACATGGTTTTAGGAATATCTCCTAAGGCTCCTTTGTGAACAGAAGAAGAATCAAAGTGTCTGTAAATAGTAAGAATGGCATCGTTATTATTTTTACCATAATTATTGCCTTTCCAAATGGTATTAAAGTCTAAATGATTAGCATATTTTTTATATAACTTATTTTTGTTTTTATAGTAATCTATTGTTACATTATTGTACTTATAAATACTAAATACATCTAATATATCACTATTACCACCATATTCATTTGGCAAAGATAGGTTTTCTTGATTTTCATCTAAGAAATTTTTATCTTTTATGGTGTAGTCATAATTTGGGTTTTTAAAAGCTACCCAAAAATGATCATTTATTACATTTAGTGCAACTTGTCCTTTACAAACTGGACCTCTAATAAAAGTCATAATAAAATAGTGAACATTATCAAGCATAAATTCATATCTAGTTTTTTTTGGAATTTGTTTAAAAGCAATAAGTGGATTTGAAGCAATCGCAGGTTTATAACTTGGCATATATGGTTTTTCATCCCAATATGTGTTTATGAAAAGTTCTTTATACCTTTGAAGTTTTTGTTTATCTAGTTTATAGACCATATGAGTTTTGTGAACAATTGTAGATTCAATTTTTTTAAATTTATAGTAAAACTTTTGTTTAGGTTTACCATAAGGGGTTCTTGTTTTTACTGGACTTGAGCCATCTTTATTATAAGTTCTAACTAATGAGTAAAAACTATCATCTTTTGGAAATTTTATATGAGCTAAAAAAAGATGTTCATAAATATATCTTGCACTTACTTGATGTTTTAAATCAGGATTATTGAAAAACTCTTCAAACTCTTTTATTAAGACTGACTCTTTACTTTTTTTGTTTTTATCTTTTTTGATTTTACCATTTAGCCAGGAAATAAGTAGTTCATGTTCTTTTTTTTCTAGTGCAGGAAAACCATAGGGCATACCATGATTTGGTTTTTCTTTTAAATATTTATTTAGTTCATCTAAGTCTTTGCTACATTGAAGTTCATCTGTTTCAGGAGCATAGCTTCCAATATTTTCAGGTCTTTTTTGTTTTTGTTTTAAAACTCTTGACATGATACTTTCTTGATTTTGCTTTTTTAAAACAGAGTGAAAACCTAAATCTTGCCATTCTTCTTGTGTTGAGGCATCAATAAAAAGCCTAGAGGGCTTAGCTGGTTCTATTCTATTGTCATATATCTTTTCCCCTGTAGCACCTCTTAAAATTCCTTCAAAACTACTAAGTTTTAATTGACAAGGGGAGTTGTAGCAAGAGTGGCAAACTACACATCTATTATCAAGTATAGGTTTAATATCTTTCATAAAAGATAGTTCATCATTACTTTTTGCTAGTAATATAGTTTGTAAAAATATACTTATAAAAAGTATCAAGAATTTAGTTTTTTTCATTTGACTCTTCTATTTTTTTTATGGCATTAATAGCTGCTGGAAGTAACTCTTCACTTAGTGCAGGATGAATGTAAAGCATATTTTTTAAGTGTCTTATGTCATTGTCTATATGCATAAGTGTTAAAACTTGATGTATCATAGTTGAACTTTGTGGTCCTATCATATGACATCCTAAAATTTCATAAGTGTTTTTATCTACAATAAATTTTGTAAAAGCATAATCTATTTTCATACCTTGAGCTTTAGCACTTGCTTTCCAAATACTCTTCGAAGCTATAAAATCAAGATTTTGTTCTTGGGCTTGTTTTTGCGTTAAACCTACACTTGCTATTTCTGGGTGAGTAAAAACTGCATGGGGCATGTATTTAAATTTTAAGGCTTGCTTTTCATCTTCATATAAAACTTTGAAAAGATGATTCATCTCGTATGCTGCTGCATGTTGTAGCATGTATTTCCCTGTTGCATCGCCTACTACATATACATCTTTTGCATTTGTTTGAAAGTATTCATCTCTTTTTATGAAACCTCTTTCATCTACTTGGATAGAAGTGTTTTCAAGTTTTAAATCTTTTGCATTTGATTCTCTTCCTATTGCATAAAGTAAGGCTTGGCTTTTATGTTGTTTTGTGCTTTTGTCTTTGTTTTCAAGTTCAATAGTAAAACCACTTTCTTGATACTTAGCATCTTTTATAGTAGTATTAAACTCTATATTTACATATTTGCTAAACTCTTCTTTAAATACTTCTTGAATCTGTTTATCTTCACTTGATAAAAGAGTTTCACTTCTTACAATAAGCGTAGTATTTATTTTCAAAGCATTAAATACATTTGCAAGTTCACATGCAATAAAACCAGAACCTACAATAGTAATAGACTTAGGAATATTATCTAAAGGAAAAATATCATCACTAGTCCAAGCATTTTCAAAAGGTGGTTTAAGAGGTTTTGTTCCAGTTGCAATGATGATTTTTGAAGCTGTTAGTTTTTCATCATTTACTTTGATAACTTTATCAGAGATAAAAGAACCTATTCCCCTATATAAATCTACATTTTCATTTAATTTTGATTTATAGCTATCATCAACACTATCTATAAAAGAGTTATTATTCTCAAAAATCTTTTTTATATCAATTTCTTTAATTTCACTTGATATAAAGTGCTTTTGAGAGCTTTCTATACTTCTAATTACATCTGCATAAGCAATAAGAAGTTTTGATGGGACACAACCTCTATTTGCACAAGTTCCACCTAGACTTGATTTTTCTATCAAGGCAACTTTTTTGCCTAGATTTCCAGCTTTCTTTGCAAGATTTGAGGCTCTTCCTCCTCCAATGATGATTAGGTCATAAGTTTTCATTTAGTACTCTCTTTTTATTTAATGGCTTTATTATAGGGGAGTTTTCTCAAAGTTTACTTATATAAAAATCAAAAAAAAATTTATTTTTACCTGATACACATTAGTTTTACATAGTTTTTCTATAAACTAATAAAAATAAAAAGGTGCTCTTATGAATAATTTAAATATTTTATTAAATCCTATCTCCAAAGATGTTTTTTTAAGATTCCCTATTGTCTTTTTCTTTATTGTTTCGACATTCATATTTGCAGTTTTTGAAAATCATTCCATTTATGTCTTTGAAGAGGATATACAAGAAAGGGTGCTTTTTTATTTTGTTGTTTCAATTCCTTTTTTTACTTCACTGTATCTTTTTACTGAAAAAAGAAAAAAGAGTAAAAATTATGCAATTTTTTTTACAATATTTTCAATAATAGTTTTATATCATATTATATACAGTTCTTTAGACTCTTTTGTTTTTCTTTTTATTGCATCTATAATATCTTTAATGTTTTCTGCATTTTTGTCAAAGAACTCAAACAATAATGCAATCTTTGATTTTAATTTACATGGTTTATATAGTATAAGTTTTGCATTTTTAAGCTCAGCAATTTTAGCTTTGGGTATTTTAGCTATTGTTGCTAGTTTGGATTTTTTATTTTCATTTAGTTTTTTTAAAGATAATCTTGAAGATATTTATTTGTTCATTAGTACAGTAATTTTCCCAACTTTAATTTTGTCTCATATTCCAAAAGAGTATGAAATATATAAAGAGAGTATTGAAATAAAAAAAGCTCTTTTAATTTTGATAAAAAATATTCTTACACCTTTAGTATTTATTTATACACTGATTTTATATGCATATTTTATAAAAATTGTTTTTTTATATGAATTACCAAAGGGTGAGATGTCTTGGATAATAAGTATTTATCTATGTTTAGCAATATTCTTAAAAATATTTTTAAGTGTCGTTATGCAAAAAAATCTTTTACTTACAGTATTAGATAAAAACTTTTTGATAACTCTGATTTTACCTGTAGCTTTTTTAGGCTTGGCTATTTACACAAGAATTGAGCAGTATGGTATAACTGAGCCTCGATATGCTTTGATTGTTCTATTTTTGTGGTTTATATCTATTTTTGTATTTACAATTTTTAAAAGACAATTTTGTATAAAGACAAGTTTCGCAAGTTTGTTTACTCTTTTGCTATTTGCTTCATTGTCTCCTTTTAATGCAACAAATGTATCTACAAAATCTCAAATATCAAGATTTGAAAACATTTTATTAGAAAATGAAATGCTAAAAGATAATCAACTACTTGCTAATAAAAAAGATTTATCTTTTGATACAAGAGTTCAAGTTTCTTCTATTGTTAGCTATTTTACAAATACACAAGCAAAAAAAGATTTTTTCAATAATTACTTTGATACAAACTTTAAAAATCAAGATGAGGTGTTAAGATATTTAAATGTTAAGTATGCAAGTGAATCTTCTAAAAATAGTGAAGATTTTTATCTTCCTATATTTAATCTACATGATATAGCTTTGCCTACGAAAGGTTATGATTTTGTAGTAAATCTAAATCTTGCTAAGGATAAAAAAAGTATATTTTATGAGCAAAAAAGTTTTGATATAGAGTTAAAAGATAATAAAATCTTTATAGATTTAGAAGAAAATTTATTTGAAGTGGATTTAGCTTTATTGTTGGAAAATCTAAAAGAAAAAAAGATACAAGAGTTCAATAAAGACAACTATAAAGAGCTTTTAATTGTACAAAATAAAAAAAGTAGTGAAATAAAGCTTCTTATAAAATATTTTTCTACTATTAAAAAAAATAAAAAAGATATGATTACTTATATAGAGGCAGTTTTATTTGTAAAGAAGTAAACCAAGTTTAGGGTATGCCTAAACTTGGTTTTGGGGTTTATTGTTCTTGATTGTTTTTTAAATTCATATACATATGAATAACATCAATAGCAGCAGGTGTAATTCCTGAAATTTCACTTGCATTGAAAAGAGTAGGTGGTCTGAACTTTTGAAGTTTTTCCACTGCTTCATTTGATAAGCCTGAAATCTGACTAAAGTCAAAGTCTTCTGGGATTGTCATCTTAAGCATTCTTTTCATTTTATCTATTTGTTTTTTTTGTTTTTCAACATATCTATAGTATTTTGCTTCTACTAAGATTTGCTCTTTTAAATAATCTGATAAATCAGCAAATTGAGGTAAGAACTCATTAAGGTGTTCAATCTTTACTGTACTTCTTCCAACAATATCAATTAAAAGTACTCTATCTTTGATTTTGTCTTGTCCTAATCTTTCAAGTAGTTCAAGGTTTTCTTTTTTAGATGTGAACCATTCATTTTTCATAAACTCTATTGATTCATCAATAACTTTTTGTTTGAAGTTTACTTTTTCAATTGTTTCATCATTGATAAGTCCTAGTTCATGACCATAAGGGCTAAGTCTTAAATCAGCTCCTTCTTCTCTTAAAAGAAGTCTATACTCAGCTCTACTTGTGAACATTCTATAAGGTTCATTTGTTCCTTTTGTAACTAAGTCATCAATTAAAACCCCTATATATGCTTCATCACGTCTTAGTACAAATGGCTCTTTTCCATCTATTGCTAAACAAGCATTGATACCAGCCATTAGACCTTGTGCTGCTGCTTCTTCGTAACCTGTAGTTGCATTTATTTGACCTGCATTATATAGGTTTTTAATTTTTTTAGTTTCTAGTGTATGCTTTAACTCTGTTGGGTCTACATAATCATACTCAATAGCATATCCATATCTAATGATTTTTGCATTTTCAAGTCCAACGATTGAGTGAATCATCTCTTTTTGTACATCAATAGGAAGTGAAGTTGATAGACCATTTATGTAGTATTCTGTACACATAGATGTTTGTGGCTCTAAGAATAGTTGGTGTCTATCTCTTTCAGCAAATCTATTTACTTTATCTTCAATACTAGGACAGTATCTAGGTCCTGTTCCTTCTATTTGACCTGTAAATAGTGGAGTTCTATCAAAGTTTGATCTAATAGTATCATGAGTACCAAGGTTTGTATATGTGATATAACATGGGTATTGAGTAGGGCTAAACTCTTCTTTGTTTGTTCTAAAAGAGAATGGTGCTGGGTTTACATCTCCTCCGTGCATTTCCATGTTTTCATAATTGATTGATTTTCCATCAATTCTTGCAGGTGTTCCTGTTTTTAGTCTTCCTACATTTAATCCAAGTTCTTTTAGTTGAATAGATAAAGTTGAAGATGGTAACTCCCATGCTCTACCTGCATCGTACTTATTCTCACCAATGTGAATAAGTCCTTTCATAAATGTACCAGTTGTAAGGATAACTTTTGAAGCTTCGAATTCTTCTTGAAGTCTAGTTTTTACACCGTAAACTTCTTTATTTTCATTGATTAGAAGTTCACTTACTTCATCTTGGTATACTTCAAGGTTGTCAGTATTATGACAAACTTTTCTCATATACTCTCTGTATTTATCCATATCAATTTGAGCTCGGCTTCCTTGAACTGCTGCACCTTTTGAAGCATTTAGGATTCTAAACTGAATACCTGTGGCATCAGTACATAGACCCATCTCTCCACCTAAGGCATCTAGTTCTCTAACTAGGTGACCTTTTGCAAGTCCACCAATAGCAGGATTACAAGAAGCAGCACCGATTTGCTCTACTAACATTGTAATAAGTAGGGTTTTTTTACCCATTCTTGCAGATGCTAAGGCTGCTTCAATACCAGCATGTCCTCCACCCACAACGATAATATCGTATTTCATAAGTTCTCCAAAAATTGAATAGTAATTATTAATATATTTTAAGTTAAATGAAGCATTTTTGAATAGTGATTTTATTGAAAATAAGCTTCAGAATATTTTTTTCGTATAATACCAAAAAAATATGATTATTCCAAATATATTTTAATTTTTTTAAGATTTAATGCTTAATTTAGAAATTAAATGTTATTAGATACTATATCGTATATAAAATATGAAGGAATACAGTGTTTACTGGACTTATAAGAGAAATGGCTCATGTGGTGAGCTTTAAAAATAACTTCTTAACATTAAAAGCAGAGTATAGCCCAAAAATAGGGGATTCTATAGCTGTAAATGGTGCATGTTTAACAGTTGTAAGACATACAAGTGATACTTTTACAGTTGAATTATCACCTGAATCTCAACAAATTTTAGCAATGCAAAACTATAAAGATGAGGTTCATATAGAACCTGCTATGATGATGGGCGATAGGTTTGAAGGTCATATTGTACAAGGTCATGTGGATTGTTTAGGAACTATTAGTTCTATCAAAAAAAATGGAAACTCAACTGACTTTTATGTATCACTTCCAAGTGAATACTCAAAATATATCATCCCGAAAGGAAGTGTGACAATAGATGGAGTTTCTTTGACTGTAAATGATGTGATGAAAGATTCATTTAGACTTACAATCATTCCCCATACTGTTGAGAACACTTTATTTAAAAGGTATAAAGTTGGAACAAAAGTAAATCTAGAAACAGATATGTTTGCTAGATATGTTTATAATATGTTTAAAGGAAGTAAAGATAAGAAAGACGAACTTTCTTGGGGTGATGTAGATAGGATTATGGCTACTTACTAGTAGTCTCTTCCTCTTCTTTTTCTTCTTTATTTAATTTTTCTTTTTCATCTGAAGTTTTAGCAGCTTGTTTATATACATAGAAGTATTTTTTCTTTAGTACATTTGCGTACATTTCTACTGTTGCTGTTTTCATTTGTGGAAGTATTTGTATATCTTTTACTTTTCCTACTTTTAGACCTTCTACGAAGATATTATCCATTCCTGATGTTACTATTTCATCACCTACATTTAGTTCAGACCACATAGGAATAAATTTTATTAAGATACTTCCATCTTTTTTTGCTGTTAGAATACCAGGAGTTTTAGTCTTTCCTATAAATACAGCGTAAGAACACTTTTCATTTCCATTTAGAAGGGCTACTGCCCTTCCTTGCTCTTTTACTACAATACCTGCTGCATAGTCTTGGCTAATAAGTCCTAAGATAGTGTCATCTTTTTTTTCATAATCAAGCCATACTTTTGTAAAGTCATTGAAGTTTATATATGATAAAACCTTTGTTTGTTTTATATCTATTCTTGTTTGATGTTGTTCATTTGTAGTAAGAAATCTATCTATACCATCAAGTTTTTTTTGAGTAGTAAGGTATAAGGCTTTGTAGTTTTTAAGCTCTTCATTTTCTTTTTCTAACTCTTCTATAGTTGTGATTTGATCAAAATACTTTTCAATAGTAGTTGAAATATCGATAACAGAGTTAATATATGAAAGTTTTATATCATTTAAAAAAGTGAAGTTTCTAGCAACTAGTTTATCTACCTCAAAAAGGTAAGATAAACCAACTACTAAAAAAAGTACAACAAAAAAGAATTTACGCATTAGTGATTAGTTTTAAAAGTGCATCCTCATCTAATACATTGCTTGTACCATAAGCTACGGCTAGAAGTGGATCTTCTGCAACTTTAACAGGAAGCTTTACAATATCAGCGATATACTCATCAATTCCTCTGATTAAAGCACCACCACCTGTAAGAATTACACCATTATCTACAACATCACCTGCTAAATCAGGCGGCATATCTTCTAAGACACTTCTTACAGCAGAAACTATCTCTTTTAATGGCTCTTTTATAGCAGTTCTAACACCTTCACTTCCAAGCTCAATAGTTGAAAGTAAACCAGAGTTATCTCTACCTTTTACTTTGATTTTTAGTTCGGTATCAAGTTTAATAGCAGTACCGATTTCAATCTTGATATTCTCAGCAGTTCTCTCACCAATATATAAGTTGTAGTTTTGTCTAACATAATCAATAATTGATTTATCAAACTTATCACCTGCAACTTTGATTGATTTTGAAAGCACAAGTCCACCAAGAGAAGTTACCCCAATCTCAGTAGTACCACCACCAATATCAACAACTACATAACCAGAAGGATCTGATACAGGAATACCAGCACCAATAGCAGCTGCCATAGGCTCTTCTACTAAGAATACTTCTCTAGCTCCTGCGCTCATTGCTGATTCTTCAACAGCTTTTCTTTCAACTTGTGTAATACCATATGGAATACATATAATAATTCTAGGTCTAATAAAAGATTTTCTAGAGTGGGCTTTTTCAATAAAGTATCTTATCATTCTTTCAGTCATTTCAAAATCAGCGATAACACCATCTTGCATAGGTCTAACTGCTTGAATATTAAGTGGTGTTTTACCAATCATTTGTTTAGCTTCTTGACCAACTGCTAAAATTTTATCTCTACCATATTTGTCATTTTGTACAGCAACAACAGATGGTTCATTTATGATAATACCTTTTCCTCTTACAGAAACAATAGTATTAGCAGTTCCAAGGTCAATTGCCATATCACTTGAAAATAGACCAATTAATTTATCTAAAAACACTTTATTTTCCCTCTCTTCTATTATGCGATTTTTGGTTCTTTTTCTTTTTTTACTACATCTTTAGTAATAGTAATAGTTTTATTTTTATATTTTGGAAGATCATACATAATATCAAGCATAATATCTTCTAAAATTGATCTAAGACCTCTTGCTCCTGTTTTTCTCTCAATTGCAAGTTTTGCAAGCTCTTTTAGGGCTTCTTTATCAAATTCTAAAGTTACATCATCCATTTCAAATAGTTTGATGTATTGTTTGATAAGGGCATTTTTGGGTTCAGTTAAAATATGTACCATATCATCTTCTGTGATTTCATTTAAAGTGGCTACCATATGTAATCTACCAATTAATTCAGGAATTAAACCATATTTTACTAAATCATCAGTTTCCACTTGTGAGATGATTTTCTCTTCTTCTTTTTTAGATTTTTTATCTTGATTAAAACCAAGTACATTCGCACCTTGCTTTTTCTTGATAATATCTTCTAAACCATCAAAAGCTCCACCACAAACAAATAAAATATTTGTAGTATCAATTTGAAGTGCATCTTGTCCAGGGTGTTTTCTTCCACCTTTTGGTGGAACATTTACAACTGAACCTTCTACTATTTTAAGTAATGCTTGCTGAACACCTTCACCTGAAACATCTCTAGTGATTGATCTGTTTTCACTCATTCTAGCTACTTTATCAACTTCATCAATAAAGATAATTCCTCTTTGAGCTTTTTCAATATCACCATCAGCAGCTTGTACCAGTCTAGTAACCACATTTTCAACATCATCACCAACATAACCAGCTTCTGTTAAAGATGTAGCATCAGCAATTGCTAAAGGCACATCTAAATATTTAGAAATAGTTTGAGCTAATAGTGTTTTACCTGAACCTGTAGGTCCAATTAAAAGAACATTTGATTTGTTTAACTCTGTATCATCATCAATCTCGTCATGTCTAAAGATTCTTTTATAGTGATTATAAACTGCAACTGATAAAACTTTTTTTGCTCTTTCTTGACCTATTACATAGTCATCTAAGATAGCTTTTAACTCAGCTGGAGTTCTAAGTTTTATCTCTTCTTGAACTTTTTCTTCTTGAACCGTTGCTGGCAAATGCTCCATATCTTCAGGGGCACCACCATTCATTATTTCGTGAGCAGCACCAACACAAGCCTTACAAATACAAGCATTATCACCTGCTATTACTGGATTGTTAGGACTATCTGTTGCTCCACAAAAATCGCATGTTACTTTACTCATTCTACCAAACCTATTTTTTTATTTTCTGTTAAATGGAATTCCTCTTTTTGTACTTAAACAAAAAGATGCTAATTCTTTTACATATTTATTTTCATTTTCTAATAATTCATTTGCTACATCAGATAAAGGTCTTCCACCTTCAAATAAGGCTTTATAAGCTGTTTTTACAGCATTTATATCTTCTCTGTTGTCAAATCTTCTTCTTAAACCATTTAAGTTAAGACCTCTTAAAACAGCTTTGTTACCCTCAGCTAAACAAAATGGAGGAATGTCTTGTGTTACTACAGACCCACCACCAATCATAACTTGAGTTCCTATTTTACAAAACTGGTGTATTGGTGTTAAGCCACCAACTACAACAAAGTCATCTATTTCAACATGTCCTGCTAGTGTAGCACAGTTTGCAAATACACAGTTATCACCAATAATAACATCATGAGCTACGTGAGTGTATCCCATAAATAAGTTGTTACTACCAATTTTAGTGATTGAACCACCACCTTTAGTACCTGGGTTAAATAGTGTAAATTCTCTAATCTTATTGTTATCACCAATGATTAGTTCTACATCTTCACCATCAAACTTTAAATCTTGTGGAATTGTTCCAATTGCTGCATGTGAAAAAATATGATTGTTTTTCCCAATTGTAGTTTTACCCTCTACAACTGTATGTGAATCAATGATTGTTCCATCACCGATTTTTACATTTTTTCCAATAATTGTATATGCACCAATAGTTACATTTTCACCTAATTGCGCGCCATCTTCAATTATTGCTGTTTTGTGAATATTATTCATCATTTACCTAATTACTTATCTACTACCATAGCTTTTAATTCAGCTTCAGCAACAAGTGCATCATCAACATAGGCTTTACCCTCAAGAACGATTAGCGTACCTCTTAGTTTTTTAACTTCGATTCTATACTCTAATTTATCACCTGGTTTTACAGGAGTTCTGAATTTTGCTTTGTCAATACTCATGAAATAAATAACTTTATTTTTTAACTCTTCTGTTGTTAAATCATTGCTTTTTAATGCTAAAATACCACCAGCTTGTGCCATACCTTCTAAGATTAAAACACCTGGGTAAATTGGGTGTCCTGGGAAGTGACCCATAAACGCTGGCTCACTAATTGAGATATTTTTAAAACCTACAATATTTTTACCTTTTTCCATATCAGTGATTCTATCAACTAATAAGAATGGGTATCTGTGAGGAAGAATTTCTTGAATTTCTGTAACATCTAACATTTATTATCCTAAAATTTAATTAATGGTAGATATTTTATCGAAAAAAAAATTAGTTTTGAATTATGTTTGCTACGTTTTTTGAACTTCCATTTTTCAAATACTCTCTTAGAAGTTTTGAATCCTCAAAAAACTTGTCTTTATTCATATTGTTATAGTCATCTAGTAAGGCTTCTACACTTACATCTTCTTGTAAAAATTCAGAGTGTATGCACTTTTTTCCCATCTTATCAAAGAAGATGTTTGCAAGACCAATATATGGCAGTTTTACAAAGGTTCTTCCTATCTTATAATCAAGTTTTTTAGCTATATAACTTAGTGTAAATGGTGTTCCAATAAGAGCAGCTTCTAGGGTTGCTGTTCCTGAACAGATAAAGGCATATTCACTTTGTTGTAAGGTCTCATGAGCTTGTCGTGAAATAGTAAAATTTGATATATCTCCATAAGTTCTACTAATATATTCATCATCAAATTTTGAAGGAATTATTAAAATATACTCTTTGTTTGGAATAAGTTTTATTAGTTCTTTGAAAATAGGCATTAAGTTTTTTATCTCTGTTTTTCTACTTCCTGGCATGAAAGCAATTTTATTGCTTTGAGTAAGTTTTTCTTTGAAGTGATGTATTTCATCAAGTAAAGGATGACCTACATAGGTGATTTTATCTTTTTGTGTATAAAGTTCACTCTCAAATGGTATGATTGAGCAAAGCTTCGAGCAATATGCTTCAAGTTTTTTAACTCTTCCTTTTTTCCAAGCCCAAGCTTGTGGAAGAATATAATAGATAATTTCTTTGTTTGGGTACTTTTGTTTTAGCTTTTTTGCTAGGGGAAGGTTAAAACCTGATGAGTCCATCAAAAGAACTTTATCACAAGTAGCAGCAGCTTCTACAAGTTCATCTCTTAACTTAAAAAAGAATCTAAGCTTTTTTAGAGCATCTATAAAGCCCATAATAGCCAAAGCTGTTAAATCGTACATAGGATTGCCAAGTTCTTTATCAAACACTCCTACAAGCTCTATATCATCACTTAGGTGCTTTTTAAGCTCCTTTAAGTGAATATTTGAAGAAGTTTCCATAGCACATACTAAAAGTTTCATATTATCTCTTCCCTTACATCATCATATGTTTGAGCATCCATAAAAATCTCATACTTTTCATCAAGAATTTCATCTAAGACTATAATAGCACTTAAATCATAAGGGCTTTTGATTATTTTTGCTCTTATTTGAAGTTCTTCTTCAAATAGTGGTGGATTATACATAAGCTCTTTTACACTTGTATAATTTGTGTTGCTAAGTTCATTGTATTTCTCTAAACTTATGATTTTTACTTCATCTCTATTTAGATAATTTATACCACCTTTTTTATAATCAATTCTTCCATTTGTTTTCCCTCTATTTATCATCGAGTAAGGGAAGATATATGAAGCTTTGATTTGTTTTTTTACAAAAACTTTTCCACTTAAAAGCCTATAATTTAAAAATCTATTTTTTATGATTTTATACTCATCACCATTTGCTTCAAGGGTATTTCTTCTTTTATAAAGCTCTAATCTCTCTTCAATTGATTCAGGTAAAATCTGATTTGAGATAGGGTTAAACATTTCATCCATGATTTTCTTTTGAGCTTCTCTTTGAGCTGATAATCCAAATAAACAACCACAATAGTTTTGTCTATAAAGTTGGTTTTCTTTTACTTTTTTACCTTGGATTTCTGCACCATTTCCAGCTTTGTAATCTCTAAAAATAAACTCTATCCCATGTAAACTTTGAAGATTGTGACCGATTTTATCTAGCTTTTCTTGGGACTTTTTTGGTGAGATAAGTAAAGTAGTTGTAAACTTATCATGTCCTAACTCTTTTGCTTTTGCAACTGTGTTATCAAGTCTATCATCATAACAAACTGTACATCTATCCCCTTTTTCTGGAAGATGCTCCATACCTTTAACTTTTTTTAGCCATGCTTCTAGGTTATAAGGACCTTCAATTAATTCAATTCCTAGTTTTTGGCATGAGTATTCTACGTCTAAGTATCTTAGTCTATATTCACTATATGGATGAATGTTTGGATCATAAAAAAATCCTACTAACTTTTCATCTGGATATTCTTCTTGTATTCTTTCTAAAAAATAGTGACTATCGACTGCACAACAAATATGTACTAACAATAAATAACCTTTGATTTTATAATTTATGGATATTATAGTAAAATATTTTAAAACAAAGGATTAGACATCAAAAACTTATCAATATTACTTATCACTATTTTTCTTTTTACAGGGTGTTTTAATCAAAAACCAAGTCTTAGTTCAAGTGCTACAATACTTATAAAAACACCAACTATGAAGTTTTATGATAGGGGCTTCATTTTCAAATATGACGATTATACACAAGTTCAAATTTTTAGTGCAGGTACCGCAGTACTTGATATGAAAATCTATGAAGATAGAGTTTGTAGTTCTACTTTTAGATGTGAAAAACTAGAAGTTTTTAATGCAAAGAATTTACATGAGTCATATAATAAAGATTTTTTAAGAGAACTTTTTAATAAAAATGAAAAAGAGATAATTCATAGGGATAGAGATAATAGAATACTTATAAAAATAAGAAAAGATTAGTTTAGTCATATAAGACTAAACTAATTCATATTTATGCCATTTTCTTTAGCTTTGAATATCCTGTTTTGATAAGACCTAGTAAAGGTTTTCTATATGAGCTAAATACATACTTTTTAATCTCATAGGCAATTCTTCCTTTTACATGGAATAAGTCAGCTATATTTCCAGCTGCGTATTTACCACCTAAGGCAATTAGAATACCATCTAGTTTTGGGTCACATTTAACAAGTTTCTTTTTATCTATCATTCTTAAGATGTTTTTACCAGCATTTGTTCCACTGATTCTTGCAATAGTAACATTTGGAGGCATGATTTCGCCTTTTTTGTTTTTGATTTCAGCCGCATCTCCAATAGCAAATATTTTTGGGTCTTTATCACTTTGCATGAATTCATTTACAATAATCTGTCCCTTAGGATTTTTTGATACATCAAGCTCTTCTGTGATTTTATTGGCTTCAACTCCACCTGTGAAGATTAGAAAAGAGTTGTAGATTTTTGTACCATTTGAAAGATGAGCATAACCATCTTCACATTTTTGAAGTTTTGTATTTGTGATTACATTAATTCCAAGAGACTTTAATCTTTTATGTGAAATACTAATAAGTTCAGGAGTAAGTCCTGGAAGAATAGTGTCTGAACTACTTACAAGTGAAATCTTTAGATTATCACAAGAGAAGTTACCTCTTTGAAAGAACATCTTTGAATTATATGCCATTTCTGCTGCGATTTCTACACCTGATAGACCAGCCCCAACAACTACAATGTGTGTGTCATCACATTTCTTTGCTTCATCTTGAATTTTCTTGAAAAGTTGGTTTTCAAAACTTTGTTTGAAAAACATAGCCCAATGAAGTTTTTTAATATCATGGGCATTATTTAATCCTGGAATTTGTGGAGGGAAAAATGTTCTAGTTCCTGCTGCCATAATTAAATAATCAAATTCAACTATCTCTTCTTCTTCTGTAAAAATTTTTTTTGATTCTTGGTCTATTTTTCTAACTTTTAAGTTTTTATATTCTAAGTAATTGTGATTAAATCCTAAACACAAAGTAGTTAAATCAATAGTTACATCAGCAATATTAGATTTGTTCGCAATAAGATCATACACTTCGGGTTGCAGATTATGAAACGTATGCTTATCAATCAATGTAATTTTGATATTTTTGTTTTTAACTAACTCTCTTAATGCATAAATACCAGCATAGCCGCCGCCAATTATTACAACTTTTTCCATCAAATAAACCTTTTTTAATATTTTAATCTTGTGTTTGAAGTTTAAGTTATTGAATATTCCCTAACATAACATAAGCCCTAACAAATATGTATTTGTAATGTTACAGAAATTTTATAGCCCTTATGTAGCGAGCCAAACTTAAAATATTCAATTATTCTATACTTAGCCGTTTTAGGATATGATAAAAACTTGCTAAAGATTATAAAAGTATTAACTAGTGTTAATAAATGACACTTTATGCAAGCTTAAAATAATACAATTATTATGAAAATAAATTAACTTATTAAGTTAAGCTTATGTTATTAATCTAATAAGTATAAATAATACTAAATTAATAGGACAAATATATGAAATATGTAGGAGCTCATGTAAGCGCAACAGGTGGAGTATTTAACGCCCCAATAAATGCAAGAGAAATAGGATGTAAGGCCTTTGCACTTTTTGTAAAAAACCAAAGACAATGGAGAGCAAAAGACTTTGAAACAAAGGTTTTAGATAAATGGTTTAAAGAGATGGATGAAACAGGAATAGAGGCAAAACATATCTTACCTCATGATTCATACTTAATCAATTTAGGTCATCCAGAAGAAGAAAAAAGACAAAAATCACTTGATGGCTTTTTACATGAGATTGAGAGATGTGAAATCTTAAAACTTGATAGACTGAATTTTCACCCAGGTTCGCATCTACGAAAGATAAGTGAAGAAGAGTGTTTAGATAGAATCGCACTATCTTTAAATCAAGCAATTGATGCTACAAATGACATAAAACTAGTTATTGAAAATACAGCAGGTCAAGGAAGTAACTTAGGTTATAAGTTTGAGCATTTAGCATACTTAATTGACAAAGTTGAAGACAAATCAAGAATTGGTGTATGTATTGATACATGTCATATGTTTACAGCTGGATATGACATCAGAACAAGAGAAGCTTACGATAAAACTTGGAAAGAGTTTGATGAGGTAGTGGGAAGACAATACCTTATGGGAATGCATATAAATGACTCAAAACCAGAACTAGGAAGTAGAGTAGACAGACACCATAGTTTAGGTATGGGACAGATCGGATGGGATGCATTTAAGTTCATCATGAATGATGATAGAATGGATGATATTCCATTAGTACTAGAAACAATCGATGAAACTATCTGGGCAGAAGAAATCCAAGCCTTATATGACTTAGTAGAGAAGTAGTTTTACTTCTTTGCTGGTGCTTTAAACAAAAAATAAAACAACTTAAATATAATGTTCTAATAATATATAGATTATTAGGATAAACATGCAAAATATACTACTAGCACTAATACCAATTTTTTTACTTATATCTTTAGGATATTTTCTAAAGCGTATAAAGTTTCCTGATGAGCAGTTTTGGCAATATGCTGATAAATTTACTTATTATATACTGTTTCCTGCACTTTTGATTTATAAGCTTTCAACTGCTTCTTTAGATGATATAGCTGGTGTAAACTTTGTCTTTTCAGCTCTTTTAACTGTGGGGATTATCACAGTTTTACTTATGATTACTGATAAGATTATGTTCTTTTTTGATGGGCCTTCTTTTACTTCTGTTTATCAAGGCTCGATTAGATTTAATACTTATGTATTTTTAGCTTTAACAGATGCTATTTATGGAGATGGTGGCTTGGTTTTAGCTGCTCTTTTGATGACTTTTTTAATACCTAGCATAAATGTATTTTGTATAGGAATTTTCTCTATTTATGCGTCAAGTGATAAGATTACATTTATATCTTTTGTAAAATCAATTTTTAAAAATCCTTTGATTGTAGCTTGTATTATTGGTGGAAGTTTAAACTTTTTAGATATTTCACTTGTAGCACCTGTGGAAAAAACTCTTGCCATTTTAAGTGCTGCTGCACTTCCTTTGGGTCTTTTATCTGTTGGAGTTGGTTTACATATTACTCACTTAAAAGAAGTTAAGTTTGAGCTGTTTTCATCTGTATTTATAAAACTTGCTCTTTTCCCTGTGCTTATTTTCTTTACAGCTGTAAATTTAGGTGTTACTGGACTTCCTTTGCTAGTACTTGTACTTTTTGGAGCTATGCCTACAGCTTCTAGTGCTTATATTTTGGCAAGGGAACTTGGAGGAGATTTAAAGCTAATGTCTGCGATTATTACCATGCAGACACTACTTTCGATATTTTCAATTTCAGCTATACTTATGATACTTGAAGGTTATCAAATACCGTAGATTTTCATCATAAAACTATTTGTTTTATTTTCAAACTTTTCTAACCAAAAGATACTCTTTTGAGTATCTGGTTTTACTATTTTTCCATTTGCATAGATTTTAGATAATTCTAGTTGGGCATTTTTTACATTGTTGTTTGCTGCAAATGTTAAAAGCTCTATTACTTCATCGTAGTCTTTTTCATTTAGATAGTAAAAAGATAGTTTATATGCAGCCATAGGGTCTACTTTTTTTGTATCTTTTAGCAAGTCTATTCCAAGCTCTTCATTTTTTACTACACCTCTTCCTTTTAGGTATAACTCAGAAAGTAGTGCATTTGCATAGAAGTTGCCTCTTTGCTGTGCTAATGTGTAAAGAGTAAAGGCATCTTTGTATTTTCCCTCAGAATATTTTTTTATTCCAAGTCTTAAAATAGCAATTGTATTTTTGTAAGAGATTAAATCATAGCAGTTCTCTTCAAACTCTTTATCTTGACTGATACACTGATTTGCTTGGGCTAATTCTGTTGGTAAAACTTTTAGTGACTGCTCATAGTTATTACATCCTGTTAAAAGTATAGAAGCTATTGCAGAAGTCACTAAAAGTTTTGTAGTGCTTTTTAACATATTTTATTCCTTGTAGATACAACTTGTAATTTTTGAATAATATTTTATCTAATTTTAGATAATTATACGAAGTTAAGAGTTATTCTTGTAATATTTACATATATTTATTTAGGAGATTTTATATGATTTTTATAGGTTTCTTTTTATTTATAGCTTTAATTGCAGTAGCTTTAAATATGATGAACTCATCAAATTTACAGCAGATAGAAGATCACTTAAAATCACAAAACTGTACATCTATTATTTACACAAAAGGCTCATACAAAGGCTTATGTAATGACAAGATTTTAGAAATATCAAATAGTTTTACAATTGATTTAGAAAAAAATACTAAAGAGTATAAGTATAGTGATATTAAAAATATCACAGTTGAGAACTTGGATATCTTACTAAATGACAAAGAGAAGTTAGAGTTTAAGAAAAAAGATGAACTTGATGATTTTTATAAAAAGCTAAAAGATGAAATAAAGAAGTAAAATTACTTCTTTATTTCAAAAGTTTTAGTTGCTTTTTTGCTTTTTTCGTACCTGCTTTTTCATACCATTTCTTAGCTTCTTTTTTGTCTTTTTTAGTTCCACCTTTTCCATAGTGAAAAATAAGACCTATATTATAAGCTGCTACTTTATCATCATATTGTTTATATGCTTTTGCATAGTAGTTTAAAGCTTTTTCTATATCAACTTTTCCTAGAACGCCTTTTTCATGCATGATTCCAAGTTTAACAATAGCCGCTTTATGACCTTTTGCTTCAGCTTTTACATATAGTTCTTCTGCTTTTTTATACTCTTTTATATCATAGTAATATTGAGCTAAATGATGTGCAGCAAACATATCATAGTCAGCAGCCATTTTATATAAAGTCACAGCTGCTTCTCTATCTTTTTTTACACCGTAACCTTTTTCATAAAAAACACCTATTAGGTTTGTAGCTCTATAATCTTTTTTTGCATGACCTTTTTTTAAGTACTCTAAGGCTTTTTTATAATCAAGTCTTATCATTGTATCTTTTGGAGATTCTTCATCTTGGTAGTAAAGCCAAGTAAGATAGTAGTATGCAGTTTTGTAGCCTTTTTTTGCAGCTTCTTCATATAACTCTTTTGCCTTTTGAAGGTCTCTTTTTACTCCAACTCCATACTGATTTACCCATCCTAGATTAGCTAAATCATATGAGTATCCTTTAGGAACTAATTTTTCAAGGTAGTATTTTGCTTTTTTGTGATCTTTTCTATTCCCTTCACATCTTCCACAAAGATATATGTCTACAAGTTTTCTTAAAGCTTGAAAGTTTCCTTGTTCTGCTAGTTTTTCATAAAGCTTGATAGCTTTTTCTTCATCTTTATATTCTTTAAATCCATATGGTGGTTTAAAGTATAAATCAGCAAGTTTTTTTGTAGCTTTTTTCTCACCTCTTTTTTCTAAAGTTTTTAAAAGTTCTAGTGCTTTGTTGAAGTCTTTGTAATCTCTATCTCTTTTATAAAAATCTATAAGTGAATAAGTACTTTTTACATCTCCAAACTCTACAGCTTTTTTTATGGCTTCTAAGGCAAGTTCTTTATTTTTATATTTATTTTTTCCAAATATTGTTCTTAATTCCAAAATATTATTTGTATCAAGTTTGCTCTTTGAGTATTTTTTGTTTTCTTCTTTGAAGTATCTTTT
Source organism: Arcobacter roscoffensis (assembly GCF_024267655.1). Classification (NCBI taxonomy): domain Bacteria; kingdom Pseudomonadati; phylum Campylobacterota; class Epsilonproteobacteria; order Campylobacterales; family Arcobacteraceae; genus Arcobacter; species Arcobacter roscoffensis. Next base: position 3,048,660 of record NZ_CP100595.1, on the reverse strand, counting down.
TACATAAGGGTCTGAAATTTTCTCTTTATATTTTTGCTTTAAGGCTTCATTTTTTGAGTTGTAAATATAGTCTTGCCATTTTTTAGTTCTGATGTGCGTTTCTGGATCAAATCTATATCTAAATGTTTTATAAGTTGCCAGTTCTAATATAGCCTCATGGTTACCATTTTCTGCTAACTCTTCAAAAGTATTGTAGGCTTTTACATACTCTCTTTTACTTTTGTAAAATTTTGCAAGTGTAAGCTGTCCGTCTTTTGAGTTTTGTAGTTTTTCTTTTAAAGTTATATATTTAGATATATACTCTTTTTTACTTGAATAGTTTTTAAGAAGGCTAGAAGTTGCTTCTTCGTTTCCTAGTTTCGCAGCTTTTTCAAGGTAAACTTGTGCTTTATCTATGTTTTTCTTTAGCTTTTCTCTATAGTTTCCTCTTGTATAAATAGCACTTAATTCAAGTAGTGCTTTTTCATCTTTTGGATTAAGTTCTAAAACTTTTTCATATAAAGGAATGGCTTTTTTAAATCTATATTTTTTATAAAAAAGATTTGCTACTTTATAAATATCTTCACTATTTTTTTTATCTAAAATAGATTTGATTAGTTCATTTACTTTTTTCTCTTCACTTTTTCTATAGCTACTTCTTCTAATTTTTGTTAAAACAGCTTCAACAGGAAGTTCAAAAGATTTTTCTTTCATAATCTTTTCAATATTTTCAGTTTGTCTTGAAAAGTAGTTTTTAGAGTAAAATAAGTAAAGCTCTTGCATTTGCTCTTCACTTAAAGAATCTATGATTTTATCTTCTAAAGCTTTAGCTTCTTCTCTTTTATAAACCTTTAAATAAGATTTAATAAGTTCAATATTTGCCCCATTGTCACCAAGGCTTGCTGCTAGTTTAAAAAGTTCATGGGCTTTTTGATTTCCATTGATAAACATATCAGCATATTCATCATAGATTTTTGCCACTTTTGTAATTTCTTGGGGATTATTTTTTTTATCTATATTTTTATACCATTTATCAAAGTAGTATAAACCTTCTTTTGTTTCTGGAAATTTATAATGCTCTTTTAGTTCCTTCATCGCATTTAAATCACCATTTTGTGATGCTTTTATTAACTCTTCTTTTGATGTAATGCTGTTTTGATTTGGATTAGAAATCGAACAAGCAGTGAAAAAAATCAAAGCAAAAAAAGCTATTAGAGTGTTTCTCATGAGTTTTCCTTATAATAATTATAATTTAAAAAGATGACATCTTAGGTAAATAATTCTTAATAAATAATTTATATGAAACAATTCTATAATTTTTTATTAATTTTTACGGCTTATTAATAGTTAAGAGACTTTAATGTATTATCAAAGGTTACACATATATTATATAGGATATTTTAAATAGATGAAAGAATTAGTTAATTTTATAAAAGCTTCGGATATTACAAAGACGAATTTTTATAAAAGGTTAAAATGTAAAAAAGATGAAGGTCTTTTACTTCAGTACTTAACAAAAGAGTATGTAAAGGGTAGAGACACTTTAGTAGTAATAGATGTATTATCTGAATTTTGTGACATAAAAGAGTATGAACACTTAGATAAATTAGACATAATTAAATCCCTTTTGGAGTGTGGTTGGTTAGTTCAAGTTGCCTTTGATCAAATAAAATTAAATGAAGTTTCAAAACTTGAATTATTAAACTCAAATATTGCACTTTCAAGCTCATATTTAAAACTATTTGAGAATCTTTCAGGGGACTTTATTCTTCCTGAAATTAAAAGTTATACAGATCACTTAGAGTACTTACAAGATCAGTTTTTCAAGATAGATTTAGTACAACAATTAAATGTAGTTAGAAAAAACTTTGATATTAACTCTCCTAGTTCAAACAGGCTAAAATCAAAACTTGTTTTACTAGAAAATAGAATTAAAGAGAGAGTAAAAGTAACAAATAGCTCTATTATGCTTGAAGATTTTTTTAAAGAAAATGATTTGGGTGATCAAGAGCAAACGTTATTTTTAGCTTTACTAAAAGAAGAGTATTCAGGTGGTGATGGATCAATTAGAGATATGAATGCTTTAATTGAACTAATCTCATCTGATGATTATGAAAAGATAAAATATAGAAGTTTACTTGAAGAAAGCTCAAACCTTGTATCAAAAGGTTTAGTTGATTATGATGAAGTTCTTACAGCCTTTGGTGGAATAAATAGAAACTTCTATATTCCTGATGAGATTTTATATAAAATCTCTCACCCAACAAAGAAAAAGACTAGAAGAACAAAAATAAAACTAGACTCAGTTATAAAAGACCAAGATATGTTTGAGCTTGTAAATACATCTAAAAGTTTAGATGATGTGGTTTTAAATGATAAAACAAAAGAGACTTTAGACGCACTTTTACAACAAGTTGATAAAACAGTTGCAAACAGACTTAAGCAGTGGGGAATAAAAGACAAAAAAAGAGGAATTGATGCAAAAATCATTTTCTATGGAGTTGCAGGAACTGGTAAAACATTAACAGCTTTAGCAATGGCAAAATCCCTTAAAAAAGAAGTTCTTAGTTTTGATTGTTCAAAAATACTTTCTATGTATGTAGGTGAGAGTGAAAAGAATGTAAGAGCTATTTTTGATAAGTATTATGAGCTTAGAGAAATCTCAAAATCTGAGCCAATTTTACTTTTAAATGAAGCAGACCAATTCTTAAGTTCAAGAACTACAGGTGCTGGAAGTGGTAGTGATAAAATGCATAACCAAATGCAAAATATTTTCTTAGAGCAGATTGAGAGATTTGACGGAATTTTAATAGCTACAACAAACTTACTTGAAAACTTAGATAAGGCATTTTCAAGAAGATTTAACTATAAAATTGAGTTTATGAAACCAAATAAAGCTCAAAGAGTACTACTTTGGGAAAAGCTTTTACCTGAGGCTTTACCACTTGATGAAAACTTTGATATTGAAGACTTAGCTTCTTATGAGTTAACAGGTGGACAAATTGAGCTTGTTATAAAAAATACAGCGTATAAATTAGCTGTAAGTGATGAGCCAGTATTTAAAGTAGAAGACTTTAAAGAACAGATTCAAAAAGAGCAAAAAGGTCAGTTTGATTCTGAAAATAAAGTAGGCTTTTTTTAGAGTTTAAGAAGTAGTTTACTACTTCTTAATAATAAACTCTTTTTAGATAACACTAATAGGGAATAGGTTTATTATTTTTAGTATATTGATTTAAGGCTTTATGATTATCATTTTCTTCACTTACTTTTTTTTCAAAATTACTAATTAGAACATTAAAAGCATCTTTTGCTTCCGTCCAAGGTTCATTATGTATCTGCTCAATTAAAGATATTTTATTTATATGCTCTTTAAAATATTCTACTAATGTATCATAGATGAAGTTTTTTTCTAGCTGACTCATATTCTCTAATATATTGATATTTCCATCAAACTGTAAATCTTTATAATTTGAATACTTTTTATCATCTATGTTATATAAGCCTCCTAATTTATTCAATTTAGAAGCAAATTCATCTATAAGCTCTTGGAAGGCTATGCTTTCATAATCTTTATTTTTATTAGGATTTAGTTCTACATCATGCTTGAATAATCGTCGTACTAATATCCCAACTCCTTCATTATCTAAAGAATCAAAAGTCTCAAGTATGGCATTTTTTAAAACACTATTATTTATTAAATTTAAACCATGTTTTTTGTTTCCATATTCTAAATCTTCAAGTTTCAAATCGCCATATTCTAATAAACCAGCTTGAGCATAAAAAGTTGCCCTTTCTCTAGCTATAATTTCAGAGTCTCCCTTATCCATCCATTTTTGTATAAAAGCTTTAAATTCTGGAGCATTTTTATATTTACTATCATTTTCTATAGGTATAGTATCTTTATTGTAAGAAGTATTTTTATTAGTTGTTTTTGATTCTTGTGTGTTGACATGGTGTTTATTATAAATTGTTTGTGTATCTACTTTCATAAATTAACCTTACTTATAAATTCTAGAAAATGATAACAAGTATTTACTTATTTTTAAATATTTATCTTATTATTATATGATGTCATGAATTTTTTTAAAAGGAAAATATTAAAAAAAAGCTTTTTGCTACAAGTACTACATTAGTTTTAAGTAACTCTTTATATAGAAAATGGTGAAGGTTTTATAGCTGTAGCAGTTGGAGATTGTACTGTAACACTTAAAGAAAAATTTGTTTTTAAAGGTTACGTAGTATATTTATGGTCAACATCAACTTATAGTTATTACACTAAAAATAGGTGGCAGTCGCCACCTTAAGAAAACTTGAATTAAAAAAGGGGATGAGAGTGTTAGAACTTATTTTTAGATGTTTCTTCAACTAATGAACTAGCCATATTTGAAGTTTGGTTCGCAATCTCTTTTGTTTTTAGGGCAACCAAACTATTTTCTTGTGTTACTTGGTCAAGAAGTGATACAGCGTTGTTTATTTGCTCAACTCCTGCCATTTGCTCTTTTGAACTTGAACTAACTGTATTTATGATTTGTGTTGTTTCTAAAATATTCTCATTTAGTTTTTCATAACCTGTATACATAAGTGATGCAATTTCATCACCTTCATTTGCTTTTGAAGTAGCCTTTTCCACTAGGTTTTGTATTTCACTTGCTGCATTTGAGGCTCTATTTGCTAGGTTTCTAACTTCTTGAGCAACTACTGCAAAACCTTTTCCAGCCTCACCTGCTGTTGCTGCTTCAACAGCCGCATTTAAAGATAAGATATTTGTTTGGAAAGCAATTTGATCAACAACTTTTATAGCTTCATTAATCAAACCTACTTGCTCATTTATCTCTTGCATAGATTTACTTGTTTTATTTGATAAATCTTTGCCATTTTGTACTGATGATTCTAAGTCATTTGCATTACTCAATAATGAGTTCATACTTTTTGAGTTATCTCTCATTGTTTCTGTAATTTCTTCTAGTGAAGCTGCTGTTTCTTCTAGAGAGGCTGCTTGTTCACTTGAAGCCTTTGAGAGTTTGTTTACATTTTCATTTAACTCTTTTGAGTTACTATATAAAGTTTGTCCATTTTCTAGATTATCTTTAAGTAAAGCAGATATTTCTTTACCTAAACTATTTACTCCAAGCATAAGTTCTTCAAAGTGAGCTTCACAATCTATATTTGCTCTTTTTGTAAAGTTTTTATTTTCATATGATTTAAGAACTTCAAGTGTATGTGTACTTAAATTGTGTAAAGAGTTTATCATTGTATTTAACCCCTCAATTAAGTGATTTATTGTCTCGTCACTTGTAGAAGCACTTATCTTTTGACTTAAATCACCTCTTGCCACACTATCTACAACATTTGATACATTTTTAAGAACTTCATTGTTTTGTTTTAGGTTTACTCTAATTGTTTTGATATTCTCATTTATTTCACTTGTAAGTTTCCCAATTTCATCTTTTGTAGTAACTTTAATTAAACTTGTATCATCTTTTTTACCGTTTATGAACATGAGGAATTCTATTAAACCTTTTTCTAAAGTTTTTATAGGCTCAATTATTGAAATCTTAGAAATAATAGGAATTATAATACATAAAATAACAAGAACAAAAAAAGTAATTCCAACTAATGTATAAACTAAAGAGTTATAAGTCTCAATTGTTTTGTCTTCCATAACTTGAACTTTTTTTGCAATATCATCTATATAAATTCCTGTTACAATTGTCCAGTTAAATTCAGGAATATATTTTGAAAAAGCAATCTTTTTTATAAGTTTGTCTGTTTTAGGTTTTTGATAATAGTATTCTACAAATTTGTTATTATCATTTTTAGAATCAATTAAAGCTTTTCTAAAAGCGAAACCTTTTATATCAGGTTTATTGATATTTGTTTTTTTGCCATTTAATTGTGGTTTTGTTCCATGAAAGGCGAAATAATAGTCAGTTCCCTTGTTTTCATATGCAAAGAAATAGCCACTACCATTTAAGTATCTAGCACTACTTAAAATCTCTTTTGCTTTTTGTTTTGCAATTTCTTTTGAAGGAGATTTTTTTATTATATCTTCAACAATACTTGTAACAGTTAAGACCTCATTTTTTAGTAAATCTTTTTTTTCATTTAAGATTACTTGTTCAAAATCTTTGATTGTGTTTTGAGACTTGTTTTCTATTAAATTAATAGTAACAATACTAATAATTAATACTGTTAATAAGACAGGAAACATACTAAGGGCAAGTAGTTTAAATTTGATACTTTTTAACAATGGAACTCCTTAAAATAATAAAGTAAAAAAAATTTTACGTATTTTACATAAAAGTTACATAATATATTGTTAAAAGTTATAATAAATATAACAAAAGTTGATTTTAGTCATAAAATAAAACAAAAATTATAAAAAGCTTACAAATTAAAAAAATAAACTAATGTAAAAATTTAAAGAATATATAAAGTTAGAAAAAAAAGAAAATATGTGAAATTTTGAAACATTGAGATTTTAAAACAAGTGAACTATATTTTTTATGATAATTATATGTAAGTTTATCATACCAATTTTAGATACTTCTTTTATAATGGTTTTAAAAGACTATAAAAAGTTGGTATAGAAGTATAGTGTTTCATTTGGTGTCAATTTGATTACATGTGTAGCAAAAAAATAGCCAATAAGCTTTTTTTTATGGGGATAGAAATATCATTGCATAACTATTAAAGTGGCTATTTAATACTATTTAGGTACTATATTTAAGCTTCAAGTAAACTTTTTTAGAAAGTTTTATAAAGGATATACGATATGACACATATGGATTTTGCACATCCTTATTTCGGTGCATTTGTTATGTTTGTGGTAACATTTGCTGCATTTGGTGCTACTGTATGGTTATCAAGGTTTGTTAGTAGGAAGATTGCTAGACTTGATACTGAAAAACTTAAGACTACACTTTATGAGTGTGGACCAGAAGTTACAAAGCAACCAAATACAATCTCTACGCAGTTCTACTTAGTTGCATTGCTATTCATTCTATTTGATGTTGAAATTATTTTTATGTTCCCATGGGCTATCAACTTTAAGATATTAGGTTGGTTTGGGTTTGTAGCAATGATTTTATTTATCACTATTTTATCTATAGGATTCTTATATGAATGGAAGAAAGGAGCCTTAGAATGGCACAGCATAAAGTAAATTATTTACAAGATGGCGGAGCGCCTATAAAATTAACAACTATTGATAAGCTTGTAAATTTTGGTAGGTCAAACTCAATTTGGCCTATGACATACGGTTTAGCATGTTGTGCCATTGAAATGATGGCAACAGGTGCATCAAGATATGACTTCGATAGATTTGGTACTATTTTTAGAGCATCTCCAAGACAATCTGACTGTATTATCATTGCAGGTACATTAACAAAGAAACACGCTGAGTTCATGAGAAGACTTTATGACCAAATGCCTGACCCAAAATGGGTAATTTCTATGGGATCATGTGCTAACACTGGTGGTATGTTTAATACTTATGCAACAGTTCAAGGTGCAGATAGAATTGTACCTGTTGATATTTACTTGCCAGGTTGTGCTCCAAGACCTGAAACATTACAGTATGCATTAATGACTCTACAAAAGAAGATTAGAAAAGAATCAATCTTTAGAGCTAAGAAGAAAAAAAGGTTAATTTAATGAGACAGTATAAACCAAAAGATGATGTACAAAGAAAGTCATACTTCTCAGATAGATTTTATGTAACACCAAGTTTACCAAGACTTGATACAAATGAAGATGAGCAGTTTGCCAAAGATTATGAAACTTTTGCATCAAAAATTGATGTAAAAGAAGCATATATTGAGCATACTCACTTAGTAATTCATATAGATAAAAACTCTATTGTTGATGCAATGACTCTTTTAAAAGATGAGCTTGAATATGATATGTTAATGGAGTTATCAGCTATTGATTATTTAGCTAAAAGAGATGGTTATGAACTATTTTATGAAATGCTATCATTATCAAAACATAAAAGATTAAGAATTAAATGTTTCTTAGGAAAAGATGATGCTATTGAATCTGTAACTTCTTTATTTAAATCAGCAAACTGGTCTGAGAGAGAAATGTATGATATGTTAGGTGTAAAAGTAGTAAATCACCCTAATATGAAAAGAATTATTATGCCAGATGATTGGTATGACCATCCACTTAGAAAAACTTATCCACTTCAAGGTGATGAGGCGGCTTCATGGTATGAAGTTGATAAAATCTTCGGAAAAGAAGCTAGAGATATTATAGGACCTGAACAAAGAGATCCAGCTGCAATTGATAGATATGACACAACTAGATTTGCAAGACTTGGACATGAAGTACCATTTGATACTGATATTTCGCAGTTTGAGCCTGAAACATCTATTAACTATCAAGAAGATAATGCCACACCAATTATGAAAAAATTAAAACCTGAAGAATCAGTTGTTTTAAAAAGAAGAAGGTAATAAAATATGCAAACACAACAACCAAATAGATTAAAACCTTTTTTTGAAAATATAAACTTCGAGAGAGAAGATAACACTATGATGGTGAACTTCGGGCCTCAACACCCATCAGCTCACGGTCAGTTAAGACTTGCTTTAGAATTACAAGGTGAGGAAGTTGTAAAATCAAGACCATTAATTGGATACCTTCACAGAGGTATGGAAAAGATGGCTGAGAATATGATTTATAATGAGTTCTTACCAACTACAGATAGAATGGATTATATCGCTGCAACTTCAAATAACTATGGTTATGCTTTAGCTATTGAAAAATTACTTGGTATTGAAGCACCAAGAAGAGCAGAGATTATTAGAACTATGCTTTTAGAATTAAATAGAATTACTTCGCATCTTTTCTGGCTAGCAACTCACGCACTTGATGTTGGTGCTATGTCTATGTTCTTATATTGTTTTAGAGAAAGAGAATACGCAATGGACTTAATTGAAGACTATTGTGGTGCAAGACTTACTCACTCAGCTGTTAGAATTGGTGGAGTTCCTTTAGACTTACCATCTAACTGGATTGATGATTGTGAGTCATTCTTAAAAATCTTACATGAAGAATTAGAAAAATATGAAGGTTTATTAACAGAAAATAGAATCTGGAAAATGAGACTTGAAAATGTAGGTGTTATTACACCTCAAATGGCAAAAGACTGGGGATGTTCAGGTATTGCTTTAAGAGGTGCTGGTATTAAATGGGATTTAAGAAAAGAGATGCCTTATGGAATTTATGATGAATTAGATTTCGATGTACCTATTTCTAAAACTTGTGATTCTTATGGTAGATACAAACTTTGTATTGCTGAGATTAGAGAGTCTGCAAAGATTTTAAGACAATTATTCCCAATGTACATGGAAAGTGAGTCTCAACTTATGGCTCATGCACCTGAGTATATTTCAGCTCCAAAAGAGCAAATTATGACTCAAAACTACTCTTTAATGCAACACTTCGTACTTGTAACACAAGGAATGAGACCACCAAAAGGTGAAGTTTATGTTGCAACTGAGTCACCAAAGGGTGAGTTAGGATATTTTGTTGTAAGTGATGGAACGCCTTACGCTTATAGACTTAAAATGAGAACACCAAGTTTCCAACATACAGCTATTTTAGAAGAGATTTTAGTTGGAACACAATTAGCTGACGTTGTTACTATTATTGGTAACCTAAACATCGTATTTGGTGAAATTGATAGATAGGGGAATAGAAGTATGAAAAGATTTGATTTAAGACATTTAAAAAACGACTTCTATGACAGAATGTTAGAGCTTATGGATACTCAAATTGCTGATGGTGAAACAGCTATTATTATGTTTGAGATTGGTGACTTTGAAAATATCCAAAAATCTGCTGATGTTGTTTATGAAGCAGGTTATACTTTAATGAACTCTATTAAATTCAATGAAGTTGACTGGACTTTAGTTGTAAAGAAAGTTAAACCAGAAGCAAAAGAAGTTGAAGAAGAAGCTTCACAGGATGCTAAATAATGAATAAAAAAGAGCTTATTGCTAAAAGTGATTTTGTAATTACTTTAGGAACAATGCTTTCTAATAATAAAGAGGTTTACGTAGACTCAATTATTGAATCAATAGCAAAAACAAATGCAAAATTTGTTTATATGCACCCAATTGATAACATCGATATCAAGCTTTATTACACACAATTTATAAAATATGAAGTGGGAAGTGAAGAGGGTATTTGCGCCTTACTTCTTGACGCTTTTGTAAAAAATTGTGATGAAAATATAAAAGCTTACATTGATGATTTAGACTTAGGGTATATTTCAGCAGAAAGTAGTGCAGGGGAAGAAGAGTTTGAAGAGGCTTTCGAGGCATCAAAAGAGTCTACTTTCAAAACACTAATTATTGGTGATGATATTATTGAGCATGATAGAGTTGAAAATATTGTAAGACTTCTAGCTGTAATTAAAAAGTATTCAGATTTAAATATTGTAGTTTTAAATGATGATTTAGAACAAAAAGTTAACTCTTGTGAAAACTTTGATTTAGAAGAGATTGAGGATTTGAAATCATATAACGGAACACTAGTTTATAGATTGATTGATGAAGAAGAGAATGATATTTTATCATGTAGTCAATCTTTTGCAAATATTGCTAAGGTTCAAAATGGTGATGAAATTTTTATTAACTTTGCAAGTGAAAAAGTAAAAAGAGTTTTAAAAGTTGATGATAAGTTAAACGGTACTGTATCAATAGCAAAAGGTTCAAACTGCGAGAGTGAACTTTTTAAAGGTTATAGATATAAGCAAGTAAAAATAGAAAAGGTTGATGCATAATGAGTGATATGATTACATTAACAATAGATGGTAAGTCTGTAGAGGCAAAAGATGGTGAAACTATCTTAAATACAGCAAGAGCAAATGATATATTTGTTCCTGCGGTTTGTTATTTAACTAGATGTTCACCAACTTTAGCATGTAGACTATGTCTTGTTGAAGCAGATGGAAAACAAGTTTATGGTTGTAATACTAAGATTAAAGAGGGGATGGAAATCTCAACTGTTACTCCTAATATTGCTAAAGAAAGACGCGCAATTATGGAAGTTTACGATGTAAACCATCCATTACAGTGTGGTGTTTGTGACCAAAGTGGAGAGTGTGAATTACAAAACTACTCTTTATACATGAACGTTGACTCACAAAGCTATAGTATAAAAGATATTCATAGACCAACACAGCACTGGGGTGTTATGAACTATGACCCAGCACTTTGTATTGTATGTGAAAGATGTGTAACTGTATGTAAAGATATGGTTGGATCAAATGCACTATCTACTGTAAAAAGAGGTGCAGATGCAATTGATAAGACATTTAAAGCAGAAATGCCAAAAGATGCTTATGCAATGTGGAATAAATTAAACAAGTCATTAATTGGTTATGATGCTGATGCCTGTACTGATTGTGGTGAGTGTATTTCAGCATGTCCAGTTGGAGCTTTAGTATCTCATGACTTCCAATATACTTCAAACGCTTGGGAATTAAAGAAAATTCCAGCAGCAAATCCACACTCTTCTGATTGTGCATTTATGTATTATGAAATCAAGCAAGAATCTATTGACAATCATGCTCAAAAGAAGATTTATAGAGTTACAAATGAACCTCATTTCTCAACTGTAAATGGTGCAGGAAGATTTGCGTATGATTTTGAAAATAAAGTTGAAGCTAAAGATGAAGTAGCATTTAATAAAGCTATTGAAGCATTTAGTAAAGCTGATACTATTAAATTTAACTCATATATCACAAATGAAGAAGCTTTAATCTTACAAAAACTTGCAAAACAAAGAGGTGCAAGATTAGTAAATGAAGATGCTAGAAGATACCAAGAGTTCTTAAAAAACTATGCATCAACATCTGGAAGATCTTTATACTCTTCAACATTAACAGATGTTCATTCATCTAACTTTGTAATTTCTGTTGGTTCATATTTAAAATCTGATTTACCAAATGCAAGATATGCCTTTAATAACTCAGTTATTATGAATAAAGGTGCTGCATTATACTTCCATCCAGTTGCAGATCCTGTTATGGAAAAAATTGGTAAAAAAGGTAAAACAACAGACTTTATTTATCATGATGCAATGGCTCAAGAAGCTATCTTATACTTTATTTTATATAAATTTGGAAAAGACTTACCAGCATCAATCAAAGAGTTTATAGACTCAAAAACTGAGAAAAGAACTAAAACTGTAGTTGAAACTGTAAAAGAAAAAGTTGTTGAAATCGTAAAAGATGAAGAAACAGGTGAAGAAAAAGAAGTTTCAAAAATGGTTCCTAAGAAAGTAGAAAAAGAAGTTGAATTTGAATACAACTCATTTATTGAAGAGTTTGGAAAAGATGAAAATTTCTTAGAGTTAGTTGATTCAATGCTTGCTAAAAAAGATAACTTCTCACTAATTGTTGGTGAAGATTTAATCACTCATCCAAATGCAGCAAATTTAGCAAAATTATGTGGAATTATTGATAGATATACTGCTTTTGATATTGTAATTTTACCAACTCAAACAAATACTCTTGGAGTATCTTTAATTTGTGATTTAGCAGATGAAGAAAATGGTTTTGTTGTAGGTTACAATGAAAAAGCTGATTTTGAATTATCTGCTTTAGGTGATGGAGATTTAGATATTCCTGCACTTAACCAACAAGAGGGAACTTTCACAAATGTAGATAAGAAAGTTATTCCTACAAACGCAGCACTTGCTCATAAAGGTTACAACCTAAATGATATTGCAAATGTAGTTTTAAATGATGAGATTGAATATACTATTGAATATACAGAGCAGTTACCTTTAACTGGTGGATTTAAAGCAGTAGATTTTGACTCATTACCAAATGAATTTGGAAATGATAGAGTTGAATATAGAGGATATGACTTATCTGTATTAGTAAGCGAAGCTAGTGATGATGTTGAATTAGACTTGTCATCTAAGATAGAGTTAGTAGAAGATGAAACAGTTATTTATAAAGCAAATCCTATTAACCAATTCAATGAATTCACAGCAATTGCTCATGAGTTTAAAGATGATTTAAAATCAGGTGTTTTCTTCTCTCAAAGTGCATTTGATAAATTAGAGTTACAAGAGGGCGATAAGGTAAAAGTTGAAGCTAATGGACAAACTTTAGAGTTAAACGCATATGTTGATATTCAAATTACTGGTGAAGTTGCATATGTATCTACTTTTGAGAAAAACTCAGCTTCAAAAGCTTTATTTGATACTTACAGATATAGTAAAGCAAAAGTGACAAAGGCATAATATGGAAACTGGAATTATTATAGAAACAATTGTAAAAGTTTTCACAGTAATCTTAGTATTTTCTGCATTAGCTGGATTTACTACGTATATTGAAAGAAAAGTGTTAGCATTTATGCAAAGAAGATTAGGACCTACAAATGTTGGTCCTTATGGTCTTTTACAAATTGCAGCGGATGGTATTAAGCTATTTACAAAAGAGGATTTTATCCCTGCAAATGCAAATAAACCTATCTTTATGATAGCGCCAATTATTACAGCTGCAACTGCATTTATTGCAATGTCAGCAGTTCCTTTTTTCCCAGAGTTTGAAATCTTTGGATATACAGTAAGACCTATTATCTCAGATGTAAATGTTGGGGTTTTATTTGTATTATCAGTTGGAGCTATTGGACTTTATGGACCATTATTAGGTGGTATGAGTTCTGCAAATAAATGGGCTTTAATTGGTGGGGCTAGAACAGCCATTCAAATGCTTTCGTATGAAATCGTATCAGGACTTGCTTTACTTGCTCCTATTATGATGGTTGGTTCATTATCATTAATTGATATTAATAACTACCAAGCAGGTGGGATATCTGAGTGGATTATTTGGTATCAGCCTTTAGCATTTATTTTATTTGTAATTGCTGGATTTGCTGAAACAAATAGAACACCATTTGACTTACTTGAACATGAAGCTGAATTAGTTGCAGGTTATGCAACTGAGTATTCAGGTATGAGATGGGGTATGTTCTTTATTGGTGAATATGCTGCATTATTTACAATTTCATTCTTAATTGCACTTATCTTCTTAGGTGGATTTGAGCCATTATGGTTTATTCCTGGTGGATTAGCGATTGTATTAAAAGTAATGTTGTTAATTTTCATTTTCTTATGGACAAGAGCAGCATGGCCACATGTTAGACCTGATCAGTTAATGTGGTTATGTTGGAAAGTATTAATGCCACTAGCAGTACTAAATATTTTAGTTACTGGTTTAGTGATGATGATATAAGGGGTAATTATGAGTTTTAAAGAGTTTAAAAATAGAAATATATCTGAAGATTACGTAACAGTTCAAGAAGATAATTATCCAAAAACAGAATGGGAATCTTTTAAACAAGTAATGAAAAGATCTGTAAAAGGTGAACTTTTAACAGGTCTTAAAATTACATGGAAAATGATGACAGGAGCACTTTTCAAAGGTGAAATGGCAACAGTTCAATATCCAGCTGAAAAGTTACCTATTGGTCCAAGATATAGAGCAGTACATAAGTTATTAGTTCTTTTAGAATCTGGAAGTGAAAGATGTATTGGTTGTGGTTTATGTGAAAAGATTTGTATTGCAAATTGTATTAGAATGGAAACTAAAATTGATGAAGGCTCAAGAAAGGCAGTAACTGAATATACAATTAACATGGGAAGATGTATTTTCTGTGGATATTGTGCAGAAGTTTGTCCAGAGCTTGCAATTGTTCACGGAGGAAGATATGAAAACTCTTCTGAACAAAGAGCACACTTCTCATTAAAAGAGGATATTATAACGCCATTTGATCAATTAAATCAACAAACAGAGTTTGCAGGTTTTGGTTCAGTATCTCCTGATGCTGATGAAAAAATCAAGAAAACTCCATTATCATACTAAGGAGTCTGAATGTTTGAAATAGTAGCTTTTATAGTCTTTTCAGTACTTACAATAGGAATGTTCCTAATTACAGTACTTACAAATAATGCCTTATATGCACTAAGTGCTATGGCAGCAGGAATGATTTTTATTTCTGCGTTTTTCTTTTTATTGGGTGCAGACTTCTTAGGTGCAGTACAAATTGTGGTTTATACAGGTGCAGTAATGGCACTTTATGCCTTTGGTATGATGTTCTTTGATTCACTTTCTGTTGTAAAAGAGAAAGTAAATAACCCAAGATTAGTATTTTTACTTTCAGGAATGGTGGCTTTAATTGTTGTGGTTATTTTTATAGCACCTGTAATTGGAGAAAATGTTCAAGCTAACTACCCAATGACTCCTGGAGCTGGTAATTCAGCAGATGTTGGTTTAGTTTTATTTACTAAGTATTTAGTCCCATTTGAAGTGGCAGGTATTATGTTAGTTGTTGCAATGATTGGTGGTATTGTACTTGCTGGTAAAAAAATGAATGAATCTTATTCTGAAATGCCAGAAGATGAGATTGATGCACATATCGAAGCAGAAGCTAAAGCTGAAGCTCAAAAAGAATCTAAGGAGGCAAAATGACACTTAATGCCTATTTGATACTTTCAACACTTCTATTTTGTATAGGACTGATTGGAGTAATTAGAAGAAAGAATGTATTAATGCTTTTCTTCTCAACAGAAATTATGTTAAATGCTGTAAATGTAGGACTTGCAGCTATTTCTAAATTCCATGGGGATTTATCAGGACAAATGTTTGCCTTCTTTATTATTGCAGTTGCTGCTGCTGAAGTTGCTATTGGTCTTGGATTATTAATTCTTTGGTATAAAAGAACGGGTTCTATTAACTTAGATGATATTCAAGGGATGAAGGGGTAATAATGGAAAAATTTATATATATAGCACTTTTTGCCCCACTTGTAGGTTCACTTGTAGCTGCACTATTCTCAATGCAGCCAAAAAATGCTTTTACAGGTTGGTTTACATCATTTATGTTAGCTGTTTCTATGATAGCTTCACTAAACCTTTTACAACATGTTTATACAACAGATGAGACTTTAAATGTAGTTTTATTTGAATGGATTGTATCAGGAAGTTTAAATATTCCTATGGGATTTGTAGTTGATCATGTATCAGTTGTAATGATGACAGTTGTAACTGTAGTTTCAACAATGGTTCATATTCACTCAATTGGTTATATGGAACATGACAAAGGTTTTAATAGATACTTCTCTTACCTTTCAGCATTCGTATTCTCAATGCTTGTACTTGTTATGTCTGATAACTTCGCTGTACTATTTATTGGATGGGAAGGTGTTGGTGTTTGTTCATGGTTACTAATTGGATTCTGGTATCACAAAGAATCAGCATCATGGGCTGCAAATGAAGCATTTATTATGAATAGAGTAGGGGATTTAGGTTTATTACTTGGTATGTTCTTAATTTACTGGAATATTGGAAGTTTACAATATGATGTAGTATTTGCTAATGTTGCAAGTTTAGAGACTTCTACACTTACTTGGATTGGTATCTTATTATTTGTAGGTGCTATGGGTAAATCAGCACAATTCCCATTACATACATGGCTTGCAGATGCAATGGAAGGACCAACTCCTGTATCAGCACTTATTCACGCAGCAACTATGGTAACAGCTGGTGTTTATTTAGTAATTAGATCAAATGAATTATATGCATTAATTCCAGAAGTTGGATATGGTATCGCTTGTTTAGGTGCATTTGTTGCAATCTTTGCAGCTACTATGGCTTTAGTAAACAATGATATGAAAAGAATTATTGCTTACTCAACATTATCACAATTAGGATATATGTTTGTTGCAGCTGGTCTTGGTGCATACTGGGTAGCACTTTTCCACTTAGCAACTCACGCCTTCTTCAAATCAGTATTATTCTTAGGTGCAGGTAATGTTATGCATGCAATGGATGATGAATTAGATATTAGAAAGATGGGTGGATTACACCAAAAGATGAAAGCAACTTCGATTATTATGTTTGTAGCTTCACTTGCTCTTGCTGGTATTTTCCCATTAGCTGGGTTCTTCTCAAAAGATAAGATTTTAGAAGCTGCATTTAATGCTGATGCTTATATTTTATGGGCAACATTATGGATAACTGCTGGTTTAACTGCATTTTATTCATTTAGACTTGTATTTAAAATCTTCTTTGGAAAACAAAACTATTCAGATGAGCAGTTCCATCCTCACGAAGCAAAAAGTTTTGTTATCGCTGCTATGTTGCCATTAGCAGTTCTAGCAGTAATTGCAGGTTGGTTTGAACATGCCTTTATTGATTTTGTAACTAAAATTCTTCCTTCATGGGAAGCTTCAAATACAGCAAGCTCAACGGTTTGGATTTTAATACTAGTTACAAGTGCTATTGCAATTGGTGGTATTGCAGTTGCTTATGTGAAGTACTTCAAAGGCGATGGATTTAGTAAAGAGTGGGAGAATAAAGCAATCTACAAGCTTTTAATTAACCAATACTATGTTCCACAGTTCTATGAGAAGTTTGTTTCTAAACCATATTATGCAATGTCAGTATGGTTCTTTAAAGTTGTAGAAATTAAAATAATTGATAATACGATTGATTCAATTGCTAGATTTATTTATAAACTAGGTACTAATATTAGAGTTATTCAATCAGGTAATTTATCAACATCATTAAGACTAATGGTTACTGGACTTATTATGGGTCTAGTTTTCGCCTTAGTTTTAGCGGTAATATAAGGGGTTATGTAAATGGAAAATATTTTATCGATGCTGATATTCTTCCCAGCAGCAGCTGCAACTGTTGGATTCTTAATTCATAAGGATTCAATGAGACAATATGGTGTAGTTGTAACTGTTGTTGAGTTTGTTTTAGCTTTACTTTTATGGTATCACTTTGACCCAAGTATGGCTGGAATGCAGTTTGTTCAAAATTTACCAATAATCTCCTCTATGGGTATAGGTTATGTTGCTGGTGTTGATGGTGTATCATTATTCTTACTTATTATGATTACATTTATGACTATGATTGCTGTTATTGGATTAACTGAAAAAAGAAATATTAAAAACCTAATCATTACTATGCTTTTTTTAGAAATGACAATGGTTGGTGTTTTCGTTTCTTTAGATGTAATCATGTTCTATGTTTTCTGGGAATTAACACTTATTCCAATGTTCTATATCATTGGTTTCTGGGGAGCAGAGAGAAGATTCTATGCTGCAATGAAGTTCTTCTTATATACATTTATTGGTTCATTAATCATGCTTGTAGGTATGTTATACTTTGGATATGTATATCACGAAACAACAGGAGTTTGGAGCTTTAACTTACTTGATTGGTATGGGGCTATTTTACCATTTGATGTTCAATTATGGTTATTTATTGCCTTCTTCTTTGGATTTGCTGTAAAAGTTCCAATGATTCCATTCCATACATGGCTTCCATTAGCTCATGGTGAAGCACCAACTATTGGTTCTATTATTCTTGCTGCTGTATTATTAAAAATGGAAACATACGGATTTATTAGATTCTCGCTTCCATTATTCCCTGATGCAGCTGTGTTCTTTATGTGGTTTATGGCAGGACTTGCTATTTTAGCAATTATCTACACAGCTATGCTTGCATACGCACAAGAAGATATGAAGCAAATGATAGCTTACTCATCAGTATCACATATGGGTGTTATTACTTTAGGTGTGTTTGCTTTAAACACTGAAGGTATAGCAGGGGCTGTATATCTGATGCTTGGACATGCAATTGTTTCAGGAGCACTATTTATGTGTGTAGGTGTTTTATATGATAGAAGAAAAACTAAGATGATTAAAGAGTTTGGTGGATTAGCTCATAATATGCCAATGTTTGCACTAGTTTATGCAGTTGTTTTAATGGGGTCTGTTGGACTTCCTTTAACAGCTGGATTTGTTGGTGAATTCTTAGCTTTACTTGGATTCTTTAAAGCATCTCCAATTTTAACATTTATTGCTTCTTTAACTATTGTATTAAGTGCAATTTATATGTTATCAATGTACAAAAGAACATTCTTTGGAGAGTTAACTAATCCAAAGAACAAACCATTAAAAGATATTTTTGGAAGAGAATTAGTTGCACTTGGATCTTTAGTTGCTTTAATTATTGCACTAGGTGTTTATCCAAAAGTTGTACTAGATCCGCTTAACACTTCTGTAAATCATTTAACTCATGTTATGCAAGTAAAAGCAGTAAATGAAGATACAAAAGAGAAGCTAAAAGCTTTAAATACAATAGGGGAGGTTAAATAGATGCTAGAGCCTATTTCAATTAGTTTAGAGAGTTTAAACCTAGGTACTTTAGCACCTATGGTTATTGCAATTATTGGTGCAATTAGTATTATATTAACAGACCTATTTAATAAGAATAAGCATAAATCATTATATGTAATGATTGTTACTCTTTTCTTAGTATTTGACTTATTTACACTATTAGCCTTCTCAGGAAATGAGAGAGGTTTATTTGACATAATGCTACTTGATGGTATTGCAATACTATCTCAATGTATTATTATTGGTGGATCAATTCTATTTATTTTCTTAGGACTTTCAAAGTTAAGATTCCAAGACTTTAGACATGCTGAGTACTTCGCACTATATTTATTTATGGTTGCAGGGTTCCAGTTTATGGTAAGTTCTGATTCTTTAATTATGATTTTTGTAGGACTTGAAACGGCATCATTAGCTTTATATACAATGATTGCTATGCACAATAGAATGGTATCAATTGAAGCTGCTGTTAAGTACTTCACTATGGGTGCATTAGCAGCTGCTTTCTTTGTATTTGGTTCTATGATTTTCTATGCTTTAACTGGATCTTTAGAATTAGCACAGATTTCACAAGTATTAAGTGATCAAAATTACTTATCAAGTGATAACTTCTCTAACTATATTATGGTCTTAGTTGGATTTGTATTTATGTTTGCCGCACTTGGGTTCAAATTATCATTATTCCCATTTCATACATGGGTACCAGATGTTTACCAAGGTTCAACATCAGCTTTAGCTGGATTTATGTCTGTTATTCCAAAAATGGCAGGATTTGTTGTAGCACTTAGATTCTTTGATGTATTTGTACATAGTGGTGATACTATTATTTACTTTATGTTATATATCACTGTAATTTTAACTATGACTATTCCAAACTTAATAGCATTACAGCAAACAGATATTAAAAGAATGCTTGCATACTCTTCAATTTCAAATGCAGGTATGGCAATGGCAGCAATTTTAATAGGAACACATCAGTCAACTAATGCACTATTTTTATACTGGATTTTATTTACAGTTACTAACTTTGGTGCCTTTGGTAT
Organism: Arcobacter roscoffensis; assembly: GCF_024267655.1. Classification (NCBI taxonomy): domain Bacteria; kingdom Pseudomonadati; phylum Campylobacterota; class Epsilonproteobacteria; order Campylobacterales; family Arcobacteraceae; genus Arcobacter; species Arcobacter roscoffensis. The sequence continues at coordinate 3,028,421 of NZ_CP100595.1, read as the reverse complement.
GTTGTGGCTTAATAGAGGTAAAGAGTATAAAGATTATGATTCACCATATTCATTTAAAAAGTTCTCAGGACTTGCTCAAATTTCACCATTTACAGCTGCAATCTTAGGATTGTTCTTATTTGCACTTACAGGTCTTCCTCCATTTGCATTATTCTGGGGAAAAATGTATTTAGTTTCAAGTGCAGTAAATGCAGGAGAAATTGCTTTAGCAGTTGTTATCGTATTAAACTCTGCAATTGCAGCATACTACTACTTAAGACCAGTTTCTTATATGTTCTTAAGAGACCCAGAACAAGGAGCTAATACTAAATTTATGCAAAATGCAACAACTCCAATGAAATCAGTTGTTGGTTTTGCAGTATTTTTAACTATTACTTCTATATTCTATATTCAACCACTATTAGACATTATTTCTCACTATGTAGCTAGTGCAGGATTTTAGTATATAATCTAGCCATTTAATATTTAAATGGCTAGGAATATAGTAAAATCAATTTATGAAAGCTTTTTTTTATTTACTACTTTTTTCAACATTTCTTTTTTCAAATAGTTTAAACCTAAATAAGAAGGATTTAGTGATTCTAAAAAAAATAAAATCACTAAGTGATGATGAAATGTTATCTTATTCACTTATGGCAATAGCTATAAAAGAATCAAAATTAGGTAAATATGTAGTAAATCATAAAACAAAAGATTATGGACTTTTTCAAGCAAATATCAAAACTGTAATATCAAGACAAAAAGTAAAAGACACAAAAGAAAACAGAGAGTTTTTTGCTAACAAACTTATAAATGATGTTTCTTTTTCCACTGCAAATGCAATAATAGAGCTTGAGTATTGGAGAAAGGTTCATAAAGATAATTGGGCTAAAACATGGGCATCTTATAATACAGGTTGGAGATATGATGGTAAAACAGGTTTTAAATATGCAAATAGTATTTTTGAAATCATTAAAAAACTTAAGCTAGAATACAGACTTTAATTCAATATAATCAAAAGATAAACCATATCTTGCTAAAATCCAATTAATTAATCATAAGGAAAGATTTTGAAAAAAATTACTGTTGCACATTCACCGGACGCTGATGATATTTTTATGTACTATGCAATTAAATTTGGTTGGGTTACGCCAAAAGATGCAGAGTTTGAAAATATTGCAGAGGATATTGAGACATTAAACCAAGCTACATTAAAAGGACAATATGATATTTGCGCAATTTCATTTGCCTTATATCCTTTTGTAAAAAATGATTATGCTTTATTAAAAACAGCAGTATCTTTTGGTGAAGGTTATGGTCCTAAACTTATGAAAAGAAAAGGTGCTAAGCTTAAAAGAAATTTCAAAGTAGCTCTTAGTGGAGAGTTTACAACTAATGCACTTTTATTTAAAATAGCTTATCCTGATGCAAGAATTACATATATGAACTTCTTAGATATTGAAAAAGCAGTAATTGATGGTGAAGTTGATGCAGGTGTATTGATTCATGAATCAATTTTAACTTATGATGATGCCCTAGAAGTTGAAAAAGAGATGTGGGATGTTTGGGTTGAATTAAGCGGTGGAGATTTACCTCTACCACTTGGTGGAATGTGTTTAAGAAGATCTCTTCCTTTACACAATGCAATTGATTATGAAAAAACTTTAATCAAAGCAGTTGATGTAGCCAATAAAAATAGAAAAGTTTTAGCTCCAATGCTTCTTGAAAAAGGACTTATTAGAGTTGATGCTGATACTTTAGATAATTACTTAGATTTATATGCAAATGATAATTCTGTTAAATTAAGTGATATTCAATACAAAGCCTTAGATAAACTATATGAATTAGGTTATAAACATGGATTTTATGATAGCTTGATAAAATCAAAGGATTATTTAATTCCTGATGATTATGAAGAGTTAAGAGCAAGATAGTAAAGGTAAAAGTGGAAAATTATTTTAAACAAATAGATTTTAGTAAATACTCATCACTACATATAGGACCTACTTGTGAGGTTTTAGTAATTAATGAAATAGGTGAGTATGAAGATTACCAAATATTAGGACGAGCTAATAATACACTAATATCAAATAATCCACCAAAGTTTGCTGTTTTAGGTGAAGCTTTTGAGTATATTGAGCAAAAAGATGGACTTTTATATGTAGGCTGTGCAACAAAATCAGGAAAGCTTTTATCTTATGCAAAAAGAAATGATTTAGCTAATTTAGAGTTTTTAGGAAAACTTCCAGGTTGTCTTGGAGGTCTTGTTAAAATGAATGCTGGATTAAAAGAATGGGAAATTTTCAATTATATTCACTCTATTAAGACAAATAAAGGTTATATTAAAAAAGAGAATATAGAATACTCTTATAGAAACACAAAAATAGATACTATTGTTTATGAGGTAGTATTTAATATTGAATATGGCTATTCTAAGCAAATGGCCGAGAAATTTAAAAAAATGAGAGATAATCAGCCACAATTACCAAGTGCTGGATCTTGCTTTAAAAATCCAAAAGATGATTATGCAGGAAGATTGATAGAAGCAGTTGGACTAAAAGGTTTTAAAAAAGGTGGAATGGGATTTTCCCAAGAACATGCTAACTTTTTAGTAAACTATGGTGGTGGAACATATGAAGAGGCTATTTATATGATTGATTTAGCCCAGAAGAAGATAAAAAAGCAGTTTAATATAGATATTAAAAAAGAGATTATAGTTTATTAAAAATATTAATTAATTTATGTTAGAATGCACGAATTTAAAAAGTGAAATGAGGTTTTTTAGTGAAGAATTTAGTAATAGTGGAGTCTCCCGCCAAAGCAAAGACAATATCGAAATTTCTAGGTAAAGATTTTAAGGTAATGGCTTCAATGGGGCATGTAAGAGACTTACCAAAATCAAAATTAGGGTTTGACCCAGAAGATAATTTTAAGCCAAAGTATTTAGTATCAACAGATAAGAAAAAAGTAATAAGTGATTTGAAAAAAGAAATTACTAAAGATACAACAATCTATCTAGCGGCCGATGAAGATAGAGAGGGAGAGGCTATTGCATGGCATTTAATCCCCGCACTAAAAATTGAAAAAAACCCTATTAAAAGAATTGTATTTCACGAAATTACTAAAGATGCAATTATAAAAGCATTAGAAAACCCAAGAGATGTTGATCAAAATTTAGTTGATGCCCAACAAGCTAGAAGAATTTTAGATAGAGCCGTTGGTTATGAACTTTCACCATTATTATGGAAAAAAGTAAGATATGGTTTAAGTGCAGGAAGAGTTCAATCTGTTGCAGTTAAAATCATAGTTGATAGAGAAAATGAAATTAGAGAGTTTAAACCAGAAGAGTATTGGAAAATTAAATCTGAGTTTATTGACCCATCACTTAAATCAGAATTAGCTAAAGAAAATGGTAAAAATGTAAAAGTTACAAATGAAGCTCAAGCTAAAACTATTGAAGCTTCTTTAAAACTAGGGAATTTTACTTTAGTTGAGATTGAAGAAAAAGATTCAAAAAGAAACCCAGCAGCTCCATTTACAACATCTACTTTACAACAAGAAGCTAGTAGAAAACTTGGATATTCTGTAAAACAAACTATGATTATTGCACAGCAATTATATGAAGGTAATGTAGGAAATATCCCAGATCATACAGGTGGATTAATCACTTATATGAGAACTGACTCATTAAACTTATCAACAGTAGCAACAAGTGCAGCTAAAGAAGTAATTGAAGCTGAATATGGAAAAGAGTATTCACTAAATAAACCAAGAACTTATAAATCTAAAGCAAAAGGAGCACAAGAGGCTCACGAAGCTATTAGACCTGTAAATCTTGCATTAAAACCAAGTGATATAAAAGCTTATGTGGATGCTTCGCAATACAAACTTTATAGTTTAATATGGAAAAGAACACTTGCCACACAAATGGCACCAGCTCAAATTGCAAACACTACATATAAAATCCAAGCAGGAAAAGATGGAGAGTATGAGTTTCAAACAAAGGGACAAAGAATAGTATTCCCAGGTTTTATGAAAGCTTATACAGAAGGAAGTGATAATCCTGAATCTGCACTTGATAGTAGTGAAAAAATTCTTCCAACTATTAAAAAAGGAACAGTTTTAAATCTTTCAAAATTAGAGTTAGAGCAGTTATTTACAAAGCCACCTGCAAGATATACAGAAGCTTCACTAGTTAAAAAACTAGAGAGTGAAGGAATAGGAAGACCATCAACATATGCTCCAACTATTTCAACAATACAACAAAGAGAATATGTTGTAAAAACAGAAGATAAAAAACTTGCACCAACTCCAACAGGAGAGATTGTAAACTCATTTTTAAATGACCACTTCTCTCATATTGTAGATTTAGGATTTACAGCAAAAATTGAAGAAGAGTTTGATGAAATTGCTGAGGGTAAAATTGCTTGGGAACAAGTAATGACTGATTTCTATGGAGATTTCAAAAAGACTATTGTTGAAAAAGAAGAGAGTGTTAATAAAGAAGATTATCTTCAAATAAGAGAGATTGGAACAGACCCTGAATCTGGAAAGCCAATTAGTGCTAGAGTGGGAAGATATGGACCTTTTGTTCAAATTGGAACAAAAGATGATGAAGAAAAGCCAAAGTTTGTTGCAATTCCAGATCACTTAAATATGGATACAATTACTTTAGATGAAGCATTATTCTTATTTACTTTACCAAGAGTTGTAGGACAAACTACTGAGGGTGAAGATATTAAAGCAAATATTGGAAGATTTGGACCATATTTACAAGTAAAAACTAAATATTATTCATTAAAAACTGATGATCCATATACGATTGAAGAAGCAAGAGCAAAAGAAGTAATCAAAGAGCTTGACGAAGCAAAAGCAAAAGCTACAATTAAAGAGTTTGAAGAAGAGAAAATTCAAATCTTAAATGGTAGATATGGAGCATATATCAAGCAAGGTAGAAAGAACTTTAAAATACCAAAGGGTAAAGTTGCTGAAGATTTAACATTAGAAGAGTGTCAGGAAATAATAGCTAAAGATCCAAAGTCTAAAACAACAGCAAAAAAAGCTCCTGCAAAAAAGACAGCAGCTAAGAAAACTACAACGAAAAAGACTACTACTAAAAAAACAACAGCAAAAAAGAGCCCTTCTAAAAGCTAATGAAAATAGGAATCTTATCAGATAGCCACCATCAGGTAGGCTATACAAAAGAAGTAATTGACTTCTTAAAAGAAAAAGGAAGTCAATATTTAATCCATGCAGGAGATTTATGTGTGGAAGAAAATCTAAAACTTCTTGAGCAATCAGGTCTAGTTTATGTTTCAGTTTTTGGTAATAATGATATGGGATTGATTCCTTTTTCAAATAAATATAGAATCAAACAAGAACCTTATTACTTTAAAATTAAAGATATAAAATTTAAACTAATGCATTTGCCTTATCATTTAACTCCTGATACAGATGTGGTTATTTTTGGACATACTCATATGTTTGAGCATGATTATAAAAATAAGACACTTTTTGTAAACCCTGGGGAGGTTTGTGCAAGGGAAAAGCCATTAATTGAGTGTGTCTTTTTAGAAATTAATGAAAATGAGTATATAATCTCATACTATTTTAAAAATACAAACGAACAATTTTTTAAGAAAGAAGAGTATAAATATGAGCGAAAAATTTAAAGTAACTGATGAAATATTTTTATGTGCTATTTGTAATGTAGAAAGTGGTACTTGTAATGAAGACTGTAAATTCTGTACACAAAGTGTAAGATATAAAGCAGATATTCAAAGATATAAAATGAAAACTGTTGAGCAGATTATTGAAGAGGCTAAAAAAGCCAGAGATAATGGAGCTGTTGGTTTCTGTTTAGTAACAGCAGGACTTGGCCTTACAGATAAAAAAACTGAATATATTGCCGAGGTTGCAAAAGCTGTTAAGGCTGAAAACTTAGGTTTAAGACTAATTGCTTGTAATGGTACAGCAACAGTTGAGCAATTAAAAAAACTAAAAGCAGCAGGTGTTGACAACTACAACCATAACCTAGAAGCTTCAAAAGAGTATTATCCAGAAATTTGTACTACACACTCTTGGGATGAAAGATACCAAACTTGTTTAAATGTAAAAGAAGCAGGTTTACAACTTGTATGTGGTGGAATTTTTGGAATGGGTGAAACACAAGAAGATAGAATTTCTATGATAAAATCTATTGCTTCTTTAGATCCTATGAATGTTCCTTTAAACTTCTTCCATCCAAATGAAGCATTACCTCTTGTAGAAAACTCAATTTCAAGAGAACAAGCTTTCGAATTAATTGAATTAGCAAGAGAAATGATTCCAAATGCACATAAAATAATGGTAGCAGGTGGAAGAGAACTTATGTTTGGTGAGCAACAGTATGAAATCTTTGAAAGAGGTGCTAATGCTTTTGTAATTGGTGATTATTTAACAACAGAGGGTAAAACTCCAAAAGATGATGTTGCAGCTTTAGAAGCATTAGGGTATAAGATTGCAAAACATGTAGTTAAAATGCCAAACGAAAAATAGATTTATAAATAATATAAAAGGTTTAAATTAATGAGTGAAGAGATTTTAATAATTGTAACAATTTCCTTAATTATATTTTCTTCACCATTAATAGGAAAGTTATTAAAACTTCCTACTGTAACTGTAGAGATTATCTTAGGAGCTATTGCTTCGTATTTTGCATTTATCTCTGATCATGCCATTTTAGAGTTAGCCTCTAAGCTTGGATTTTTATATTTGATGTTTTTAGCAGGACTTGAAGTAGATTTAAAAAAGCTTGCTAATATCTCGCCTACAATACTCAAAAAGTCCCTTATTTACAATGTAATACTCTTTTCCTTATCTACGATAATATCCGTATATTTAGGGCTTGGAAATATATTTATTGTAATTTTACCTTTAATATCAATTGGATTGTTAGCTGCTTTAAAAAAAGAATATGGGGATGTAGAGTGGATTAGGCTATCTATTATAGTTGGTCTTATAGGTGAGATAGTATCAATCTTTGCCCTTACAACAGTATCTGCTGCTTTAGAGTTTGGAATTAACTTTGAGTTCTATCGAACCATGTTTTTATTCGTAATGTTCTTATTATCAATGTTATTGATATATAAAGTTTTCCACAATCTTATCTGGTGGTTCCCTGAGATTAAAGCTTATTTAATGCCAGAGCAAGACCATCAAGAACAAGATATTAGAATTTCAATGGCGATTTTCTTTTTAATGATTGCTGTAATGATGGTATTACATTTAAAAGTTGCATTTGGAGCATTTATTGCTGGAACTTTTATTACTACATTTTTTGAGAAGCATAATAAACAGCTTTCGCACAAGTTAGAGCATTTTGGCTTTGGTTGGTTAGTTCCTATTTTCTTTATTTCAGTTGGGGCTTCATTTGAGCTAACAGCTCTGCTTCAAGATGGTTTACTAATAAAAGCTTTATTGATAGTTGCTGCTATGGTTGGAATAAGATTTGTAGCTTCTATGTTATTTATAAAAGAGATGGGTTGGAATAAGTTTTTTATGATTGGACTTTCTCACTCAATGCCAATTACTTTACTTATTGCAGTAACAACATTGGCGTATAATAACCATTCAATTGATCAAGAGTATTATTATGCGTTTATTTTAGCAGCTATTCTAGAAGTATTAATAGTGATGGTATTAATTAGAATACTATCACATTTCATCACTATTAAAGATCGTAATTAAGTTGTTTTTATAATCAACTTTATAAGAAGATGGATTTTTATCTAGTTCTACTACAACTCTAAAAAAACCATTCTTTTTATGGTTTCCGATTGCAACCTTTTTGAAGTTCTTTGAATCTAAATTTTCTCTTTTTGTATAAAAGTTCAGATTCGCTTTATAGTCAATAATTAGTTTGTTTTCTTTACTTATACTAAACTTCTTAGATACTTTATAATCTGTATGAATCATAAGATCATTATCAGAGTATTCAAGTTTAACAAAAGGAAGAATTTGAACCTCTTTTGTCATATCCTCAACTATAACATCAGGTCTAGGTTTTACAAATACAACTTGTTTTGGCTCAGCTTTTTTTGTTTCTTCTAGTTTCTTTTCTATTAATTTTTTTGTTTTGTATTCAGCTTGTTTTTGAGCTTTCTTGATAAGTTTTTCTACTTCATCTTTTGAGTATTTAGGCTCTTGTTTTGGTTTCTCTTGCATCATAGGAACAATTTTTTCTATTTGTTTTTCAACTTCATTTTTATTTTCACCTTCTACTGCAAGTTTTTCTTGCATTCTTTGAGCATAATCTTCTTCACTAGGGTTATAGAAGCTCTCTTCATTTAGCTCTATAATTCTTGCTGCTTCTTCTTCGTATGCAGCTGTAGTATTAAATGGATTTTCTCTTGCTTCTAAGCTTACTGTTAAAATAAGTGCTGATGTAAATAAAGATAAAGTTTTCATTGTTCGGGCTCCAAGTTTTTTAATTCAAAATACTCTTTTTGTAAATATGCATTCTCTTTTTGCAATCTTTTGATTTCATTTTGAAGATAATCTCTTTTATGTTTTAAAGAGTTATAAACCTTTAAAGAGTTATCCCCAAACAGAATATTTGCAACATGGTAGCTTAAAAAGATTGTAACTATTACTGAGATAATTACAATTACAAAAAACTTTTTTAGTCCACGTTGCTTTTTTTTCATAAACTACTAAATATCTAATTATTTAGAGAATGGTTGCTTACCTAAATATTCAGCATATCCGATTTCTGCACCAATTTCTAATAATCTATTGTATTTAGCGATTCTATCAGATCTTGCAGTAGAACCTGTTTTAATTTGACCACAATTTAATGCAACAGCAAAGTCAGCAATAAATGCATCTTCACTCTCACCTGATCTGTGAGACATTACACAATTGTAGTTGTTTCTTTGTGCTAATCTGATAGTTAACATAGTCTCAGAAACAGAACCAATTTGATTTGGTTTAATTAAGATTGAATTAGCGATACCTTTTTGGATACCTTCTGCTAAGATATTTGCATTAGTAACAAATAAATCATCACCTACTAATTGTACTTTATTAGCTAATTTTTCAGTTAAGATTTTCCAACCATCCCAGTCATCTTCGCTTAAACCATCTTCGATAGATACGATTGGGTATTTAGCACATAAATCAGCATAATAGTTTACAAGTTCTTCTGAAGTGATTTTTCTATCTTCTGATTTTAATACATATAAACCATCTTCATCAATAAGCTCAGATGCAGCAACATCTAAAGCTATTGCAATTTGCTCACCAGCTTTGTAACCAGCTTTTTCAATAGCTTCCATGATAACTTGAATTGGTTCTTCGTTTGATTTTAAGTTTGGAGCAAATCCACCCTCATCACCAACTGCAGTTGATTCACCCATACCATCAATTACTTTTTTTAAGTGTTGGTAAATTTCAGCTGTAGCTCTTAATCCATCATTGAAGTTTTCAAATCCAACTGGCATAATCATGTATTCTTGGAAATCTACAGAGTTATTTGCATGCTCTCCACCATTGATGATATTAAACATTGGTACAGGCATAGTCATTGCATTTGCACCACCTAAATATCTGTATAAAGGAATATTTAAAGAAGCTGCTGCTGCACGAGCTACTGCCATAGATACACCTAATACTGCATTTGCACCTAAGTTTGAATAGTTAGCAGTTCCATCGATATCTTTCATAGTTGCATCAACTTCTGCTTGATTATATGGGCTTAATCCCATTAATTCATCAGCAATAACAGTATTTACATTTTCAACTGCTTTTAATACACCTTTACCTAAAAATCTATCATCACCATCTCTTAGCTCTAAAGCTTCTCTTTTACCAGTACTTGCACCACTTGGAACAATAGCACTCTCTTTAGTACCATCACTTAAGATTACTGTAGCTCTAACTGTTGGATTTCCCCTTGAATCTAATACTTCATCAGCATATACATTGTCAATAAATACCACTTAGGTCTCCTATATTCATATAATTTGCTATATTATAACTAAAATTAAATTTCTCTTTGCTTTTACAGATTTTTAGGCATAAAAAAAGGGGAAGAATATTAATTCCTCCCCTTTTAGATACTTAAGTAGTTTTCTACTCTTCTGTATCTTCTTCTGCTTCACCCTGGATAATTTCATCATTTACACCCATTGCATCAAGAATTTTCTTTTCAATTTCATTTGCAATTTCTGGATTGTCTTTTAAGAAGACTTTAGAGTTTTCTTTACCTTGACCAATTTTAGAATCACCATAAGAGAACCAAGCTCCTGCTTTATCTACAATATCAAGTTTTACACCGTAATCCACTAGCTCACCAGTTTTTGAAATTCCCTCTCCAAACATAATATCAAATTCTGCTTGTTTAAATGGAGCTGCTACTTTATTTTTAACAACTTTTACTTTTACTCTATTACCAATTGAGTTTTCAGCTTGTTTAAGTGTAGCAATTCTTCTAATATCTAATCTTACAGATGAGTAAAATTTAAGAGCATTTCCACCTGTAGTAGTTTCAGGACTTCCGTAACCTGTCATACCAATCTTCATTCTAATTTGGTTAATGAAAATTACTGTTGTATTCATTTTGTTTAATAAACCAGTAATTTTTCTAAGAGCTTTTGACATAAGTCTTGCTTGAACACCAACTTGTTGGTCGTCCATATCTCCATCAATTTCTACTTTTGGAGTAAGTGCAGCAACTGAGTCAACTACAACTAAATCAACAGCTCCTGATCTAATAACAGTTTCTAAAATCTCTAAAGCTTGTTCCCCAAAGTCAGGTTGAGATACAAGTAAATTATCAATATCAACACCTAAGTTTCTCGCATATACAGTATCTAAAGCATGCTCCGCATCAATAAATGCACATACTCCTCCTGCTTTTTGACATTCTGCTATAGCATGAAGTGTAAGTGTAGTTTTACCTGATGACTCAGGTCCATAGATTTCTACAACTCTACCTTTTGGGATTCCACCAACACCAAGTGCTAAATCAAGTCCTAGTGAACCTGTTGAAATGGCTTCAGTTGGGATAACCTCTTTATCCCCAAGTCTAATTAAAGTACCTTTACCAAATGCTTTATCAATTTGTTTTATTGCTAAGTCTAAAGATTTTTTTTGATTATCATCCATTGTTTTTTATCCTGTGTAGATTTCATTTATTTTTAATATGTTGGAATTTTAGCAGAAAAAATATAAAGTATATATTTTTATTGCAAATTGTAATGTTTTTTATTCTTCTGTATTTTTATTCTTTTTTTCTGTAAATTTTTCAACAGTTTCAATTGTCTTAATATGTGAAGTAACTCTTTTTTTCATAGAGTGTTTTTTAATATGTTTTGCAAGTATTTTTGTGTACTTTTTATAGTTTCTAGAACCCTTTTCAAAAGAAGCAAGTTTTTTTTGAATTTTAATAATATTATCTGGAATAGAGTTTTCTGACATTTCTTCACCTATGTAATTATCTTAAATTTATTTTATTATACTAAAAGTTTGATTTATTTTAAATATTATTTTTAAATAAATCAAAATTCTTTATATCTTTAACTGCTTGCTTATAGCTTTCAACTGTACCAATGTCTCTGTGATAAACATCATTTAAAAAAGTATTTATTTTCCCTAAATAATTAGGAATAACATCTAGTGAAAAATCAATCTCTTTTTTATTTAGGCTTTCTAGGTAATCAAGTATTGTATTATTGCAAATATATACAGCACCATTAGCCAAGTTTGATGGAGGGTTTTCAACTTTTTCATGAAATTTTTGAACAATATTTTTTGAATCAAGTTCAACTATTCCACAGGATTTTGGAGTTCCTGTTTCAAATAACATCATAGTAATTTCACAAATATCTTTATTTTTTTTATGTGTGTCTACAAAAACTTCAAAATCACAAAAACAAAGATTATCAGCATGTATCAAAAAAAACTCTTCTTCTTTAATAAAAAACTCTTTATTTGCAAGAAGTGTGCCTCCTGTATTTAAAAGCTCTTTTTCATGCACAAGAGTTATGTTGTTTTTAAAATTACTATTTTCTACAAACTCTTGAACTTTATCACTTAAATAATGAGTATTTATCAGAAACTCATTAACACCAATTTCTGATAAATTTTGAAGCCAATACTCCAATAAAGGTTTCTTATTTATTTCAACCAGACATTTAGGAATAGTATTAGTAATAGGTCTAAGTCTTGTGCCTAAACCAGCGGCTAAAAGTAAGGCTTTCATTACAGATTCATCACTGGATATAAGTCTTTATGAAGAGCTTTTCTAGTTTCTCTTCTTATTTTATTTAATTCTTCTTGACTTATACCCATCATTTTTGCTGTTTTTTCTCTTTTTTTTGGATCTGTAAAATTAATTCTATCCCATTCATAAGCTCTTAAAATTGATACTTCTTCCGGCTCCCATTCATCACTTTTTATTCTAGAAAATCTCCAGTTAATATTTAACTCACTATATGTCTCTTTATCAATTGCATTGTGTTGCATAGCGTAGTCATATAGTTTTGTACCACTAAAAACATTGGCAATAAAAAACTTCACATAATCTATTTTTGTTTCTTCTGCAAACCTAAAAGTTTCTCTCATTTCCTCCCATGTTTCACTAGGAAGTCCAACAATGAAATTTGCAACGACAAATAATCCATATTTATGAGCTAATGCTACTTTTGGAGCTACACTAGTTAATTTTAATGGTTTGTGAATTACTTCATTTAAAACTCTTTGATTTCCAGACTCAATAGCTATATTTAGCATTATACAACCAGACTGAGCCATTAAATCTAATATCTCTTCATCAATAGCTGGTAAAAATACTGCAGTTGCTTTCCATTTAAGATTAAGCTTTTTATCGATCATTGCTTTTAAAATTCTTTTTGTTCTGACTTTATCTCCAAATGGATTATCATCTTCAAAGACAACAGACTTGATTTTATAGTTTTTAACTAAATATTCTAACTCTTCAATAATACTTTCTGCTGACCTTTTTCTAAGTTTTTTACCTGAAATTGATTCAACTAAACAAAAAGTACAACCAATAGGACAACCTCTTGATGTTTGTATTCTTGCATAAGGTAAGGCAGGTGGAGCTTCTATTCCTTCTCTTGGAGATTTCATAGTATATTTTTCAAAATCAATAAATGAATAATCAGGAATAGCAATCTTATTAACATCTTTTACAAGTGTTGCTTCTTGAGCTATAACTTCATTTAAATTATTTCTATATACTAAGCCTTCTTCTGGAAGCTCTCCTTGAGAGTTTAAGTATTTTACTAAACCTTGGAATACATACTCACCTTCTCCTCTAATACAAAAGTCAACTTTATCATTTTTCATAACATCATCAAAGTGTAAAGTACAATGAACACCACCTAAAACAGTAATAATAGACGAGTCAAAACCTTTTACTATGTCAAGTGTAATATCAGCAATAATACTGTATTCTGTAGTTAAAATAGAGATTCCTACTAAATCAGGTTTCTCTTCTTCTATTTGTTTTTTAAACTCTTCTTGTGTTAAATTATCAAATTGAGCATCAATGATTTTTATTTCTTCAACATGATTTTTTATCATACTTGCAAGAATACATAAAGTTGAAGGATTTAGGTTCCAAGTTGTGTGCATATCTTCTTTGAACCATCTTTGATTAGGATAAACGAGTACAACTTTTTTAATGTTATTTATTTTTTTCTTCTCTTTTAAATATACTTCTTTTTCATCAAAATTAATTTTAGTCATTTATCTTCCTTAGTTCATTTAATAATTCATCTTTTTTAATAGGTATATTACCAACTCTACTTACTTGAATTGCTGCTGCTAGTGAACCTAAATATCCAGCTTGCCAGATATTTGCTCCTATTGCTTTAGCCATTGATGAACATGTAAGTAAAGAGTCTCCTGCACCACTTACATCTTTTGCATTATTGTTTAAAGCAGGAATATTATCTGTTAAAAGTGCATCTTGTTTTGAGTTATATATCATAACCCCTTCACTTCCAAGTGTTGTGAAAATATATTTAGGTTTTGATTTTTTAAATAGTTTTTTTGATAATACAACAAGTCCTGATTCAAAATCATTTATTGATAGTCTAATTTCTCTCTCTGTTGGAGTTACTATATCCATATTTTTAAATTTTGATATATCTCCAACTTGTGAGGAACTTTGAGAATCTGCTGCCATAGAGATATTATTTTTTAGTGCAAAATCTGAGATTTTTTCTATAAGTTTCTTGGTTAATACACCATATGAAAAGTCAGAAAAAATTATAAGGTCTAAATCTTTTATTTTTTTTATTTTTTTTAGGATAGATTTCTCAAAATCTTTATTTATATAGTGTTGTTTTAAATGATTTACTCTTAGTAGAGTTTTATTGTGTGCTCTAAATCTTTGTTTTAATGTAGTGGGTCTAGTAGCGTCTTTATATAGTTTTGTGCTGATATTTAGATTTTGTAAATACTTTTTTGTATATGTATAGTTTAAATCATCTCCCACAACTGAAATATATGAAACTTCTGCACCTAAAGTTTTTGCATGGGAAGCTACGATTGCTGCACCACCTATAAATTTATTATTAGATAAAGGAGTAACAACTATAGTTGGGTCTTCTTGGCTCATTCCTACTGGATTACAAGTGATATACTCATCAATTATTGTATCGCCAATAACTAATACATTTAGTTTTGAAAAACTCTCAATAAAATTTTCTAATTTTACTTTATTTATTTTGTGTCTTGATAAGTAACTTGATGAGTGTTGAATAAATGAGTTGTTAACTTGAAAATCTTTATTTAATAAATCTAAAGAAGAAAAACCAATTTCTCCAGATGTAAATAGAAGTTTTCCTCCATACTCTTTTAGAATATCTTCTTCTTTATTTTTCTTTTGCTCATGCTCTTTACCTTTTACAATGATAGAAGGCTTTACTCTTTTTATATAATTTATAATATCTTCATCTAGAATAAAAGCTTCATCCACATAACTTGTAGCTTTTATTGAGTCTAATCTAGTCTTTTCATCTAATAACTCTAAATTTTTTGTTAGATTATCAGAGTTTACAGCTACAATTAAATAATCTGAACTCTCTTTTGCAAATTTTAATAGTCTTAAATGTCCTGGGTGTAGGATATTAAAATTACCATAAACTAAAGCTGTTTTTTTCATTATTTTTCCAAGGCGGGATTTATTTGAATTAATGGTCTTGTAACTTTTCGATTCTCTAAATCATCAAGGGCTTCATTAATTTCATCTAAAGTATATCTTTTTTCAAGTAACTTTTCTAGTGGAAGTTTACCTTCTTTATAAAGCTTATAAAACTTTGGCAAGTCTCTATCTGGGATACAAGCTCCTCCCCAACTTCCTTTTATTTGTTTTCCGCAAATTAAATCAAATGGGTCAATTTTGATTAGGTCTCCATTTTGAGGATGTGATGCAAAAACACATAATCCACCATTGTTTTTTACATTTTTAAAAGCTATTTCAATTATTTTTGCTAAACCTGTAGCTTCAACACTATAGTCAACACCTTCATTTAAAGTTAGTTCTTTTAGTCTTTCATTTACATCTTCTTTTGAAGAATTAATAGTATGTGTTGCTCCAAACTCTTTTGCTAATTGAAGTTTATTTTCTTCAATATCAATAGCAATAACTTTATTGAAGTTGTAAAGTTTTGTTGCCATTAAAGCACTTAATCCTATGCCTCCCAGTCCAAAAATTGCAATCGTAGTGTTTTCTTTTGCTTGGATTTCATTTATTACTATTCCACTTCCTGTTGGAATTGCACAACCAAATAAAACAGCCACATCTAAAGGTATTCCTTCTTCTAGTTTTGTTACTCTATTTTCAGATACAATGGAAAATTCATTAAAAGTGGTTACTTGTCCAGAGTTAATTGTTTTACCATTATTATCATATGAAGCACAAGGAGCATTTAATCCTTCACCTTTTATCCAGCCTAATACAACCTTGTCACCTTCTTTCACTTTAGTTACGCCATTCCCAACTTTTCGAACAAATCCAGTTGCTTCATGTCCTAGTAAATGAGGTAACCACTTGTCTTCACCTCTTTTACCTCTAACTTCCATAAGTTGGGAGTGACAAATACCACTATAGGCTATTTCTACAAGAACTTGACCTTCTTGTAATTCATTAAATGTAATATTTTCAATAGCTAAAGGTTGATTTGTATTATTTAAAACTGCTGCTTTCATTTTATGCCCTTAATAAATTTATCCATTCTTTTAAAACTTCTTTTATATTTCTTTGTTTAAAACCATATTTTATAGCTTTTGAGTTATCAATATTGTAAAAGTTTGAAATATTATCATTTAATACAATATTGGATTTTGAGTTTAACTCTTTTTTTAAAAACTCTACTACTTCTTTTAAAGCTTTTTCTTTTTTTATTCCTAAAACAAAAGTTTCATTTTTACTTTTAAAATCATAAGTTAAAATAAAATCATAGATAGAGTTTATATCTATTATGTTAGTAAAAGTTTTATTGTAGTTAGTAATTGTTATATCTTCATTGTTTGATAGTTTTTCGTATAACTTATAAATAAAGGTGTTAGTTGTATTTTTTGTTAGTATCGCTGGAAGTCTTAGAATTAAAACATTTAAACCTGACTCTTTTAATAATTCTTCTCCAAGTAGTTTTGAAAGTCCATAAATACTTGGTGTATTAGAAAAGCTAGTTTGTTCATTTATATTTTTTTGATTTATATTTCCATAAACTGACATTGTCGAGAAGAAAATAAAGTTTTTGATATTAGTCTTTTTACAATACTCTATACACTCTTTTAAATAAGAGATATTAGAGTCTAATATCTCTTGTGTATTTGATGTTTTTGCTGCTAGGTGAATAAAAATATCTTTATTATTTAAGTCATTTAAATCCAATTTCTCTACTAAAAAATCTTCTTTTTCTAGTTTATTAAAAAGAAGTTTACCAACAGAGCCATTTGCACCTGAAATAACAATTTTAGAGTTTTTATCTATCATTTTATGGAATAAACCAGTAGTAGTCACCTTTATATCCACACTCTTTAAAGAACTCTTCCCATTCTTTTGTGTGCATCATTGTAAGTGCTGTTAAATTCCATGCATCCATTCTTTTCTTCTCTTCATCATCTCTATATGCATCAAGAGTAATAAAAACATCTTTTTTTGTAACTCTCATAATCTCTTTTAAAGCGATTTTCATATCTTCTTTTGTTAGATTATGTAAAGTAGTAATTGAAATTACTAAATCAAAGTGATTATCAGGAAAAGGTAGTTTTCTTGCATCTCCTACTTGTAAAAACTCTTTTACTTCTTCTTTAGCGTTTTCAATAGCATAAGAAGATATATCAATACCTTGAACTTCTATTCCTGGAATTAATCTTTTAAAGTCGTAAAGCATAAAACCTTTCGCACAACCAATATCCAAAATCTTACTATTTTCATCTAGATTGTAATACTCTTTAAAAGTTGGAACTACTGGTTCCCAAAATCTTGAATTGTATGAAAAACCACCATATCCATGGCTTCTATCACCATCAAAGAACTCTTTACCAAATTTTCTAGCTAGCTGTCTATCTTGAGGTGTTTTTTCTTCTAATCTTTTTGTTAAATCCCTTTTTGATTTAGGGTAGTTTTCCATTAAATCAATTTCTTTTCCCATTTTAAATCCTTTTTATATGTCCTGTATTGAGATAAAAGTAATATTTGGATACTTCTTTTTAATATCATTATAAATGTTTTGACTTAAAGGGAAGAAGCATACAATCTCTTTTAAATCTTTTGGATGAAATATCTCTTTATCTAAATGCGTTTTGTTTTGTTTTAGAGGGTCTTCATCTAAAAAGCCTTTGAGCTTGTTGTGTTCATTTAGAATTGAAGCGTAATATGTACTTGTTGGAGCTGTTCCAAAAACATAAATCTCTTTTTCTATATTATTTAAATATGTTATAGCTTTATTTAAAAAAGAGAAATCTACTTGTTCTTCTTGTTGTGTAAAACTGCTTTTTTTATTATCATTTTTTATAATTACAGTAATTTCATTTTTTATATTAGTTTTAATAAACTCTATATTTGTAAAAACTTTTTTTAGAAGATTGAATAAAGAGTTTTTAGAAAAGTGAGAGTAGTGGTCATAAATAAGTATATCATTTGGATTCTCAGTTATTGAGGGAACTTGAATGATAATTATTCCATTTTTATTTAATTTACTTTTTAAAACTTTTAATGCTTCTAATGGTTTTTCAATATGTTCAAAAACATGAATCAAACTTATTATATCAAAGCTTTTATCTATTTTTTTAAGGTCATTTGTATAAAATTTTTTTACATTTTCCATAGCTTCTATCTTTGATTTATATCTTGTATTTAAATCAAAAGCATATAAATCTAAATTTAGATATTTATTACAAGATAGTAAAAAAACACCAGTTCCTGTACCTATATCAAGTAATGTTTTTTTGTTTTTCATTGAAGAGATAATAGTTGATACTAAAATATCTGTTCTGAAAAATGGCTTTCCATCAATAAACTTTGTTTGGTCTTGTCCTTCTACTAAATCATCTTTTTTATACTCTTCATATACTTTTTGAATTTGATTATCTTTAATCTTTTGAATATGTGAACACTCTTTGCATTTATATATAAATAAAGTAGCTTTGATGATTTTATTATCAGAACTAACCGAAACACTATTTTGTGTAGAGATTATTTGATTTAATTCTCCTTGGCATATATTGCATTTAGTCATTGCAAGCCTTATAGTATTCTTGTGCATATTTACTTACAATACTTGAAGTTAAGTTTGTATAATAGCCTTCTTTTACATTGCTTGTTGAAAAACTATTTTTTACTCGAATATCAATACTCCATCTAGTTGTATTTGAGCTATTTGTTTCTTGACCATGAATAGTACCTAGTCCTAAAATCAAAACTTGTCCAAAGTTTAGAGGTATTGGATTTGCATTTATTTTAAAAGTCTCATCAATTAGTTTTGGTGCGTACAAATAACCTAATTGATTCTCCATGCTTCCTTTTTTTACAGAAGTACTTTCAATTTTAATATATGGTAAAGTGCCTCTTTTGTGTGACTTTGCTTCAACTTGTAATGCAGAGTTTTCATCAAGATCTACAAATGTAAAAAAGTTAGATAATTCAAAAGCTTTATTTCCATATTGACTATCTCTATGAAAACCTATATTATCTTGAGGACAATTTGGTCTTGCAATTCTTAGATGAGGTTTTGCTTGAATATCTAAATCTTTTCCAAAAATATTATAGTACAAATCAATATTTTCTTTTATAAGATTAAAATGAAGTTTTTCATCCCAAATTTTTTTACTAATTAAGTACTGAATTTCTAGTTTTTCTTTATCTTCTTTTATAAATTTGTGAAAAGTCTCAAGAGTTATATCTTTGTTATTTGTGATATCTTTTAGAGTTTCTAGGATGATTTCTTTAAAGCTATTTAAAAAATTAGTATTTTCTAAACTTTGAACAACATAGCCTTCATTTATAAATTCATTTAACTCTGTATTTATTTGCATTAACTTCTCACTTTTTATGGATATAGTAATCTGGAGAATCTTTTAGAGTGTTATAGTTTGATTCTATCCATGAAATAACTTCTCTTATTCCATCTTTTAGACTTTTTTGAATTGTTAAATCTAAATCATCTTTTAACTTTTCATTATTCATTAGATATAAACTATCTTGTCCAACTCTATCTTCTACTATTTCAATGTGATTATTTATATCCACATTCATTTGATTACAAATAAGTTCAACTAAATCATAGATACTAATAGTTTTATCATCGCTTAGGTGATAAATTTCACCAGCTTTTGCTTCTTTTGCAATTTTAAGTGTAGCTGTACTTACATCATCTATGTGAATAAAACTTCTTATGGCTTTCCCCGCACCATGAAGCTCTAGCTTTTCACCTTTTTTTATCATCAAAATTGTTTTAGGAATAATTCTATATAGTTGTTGGTATGCACCATAAACATTTGAAGCTCTTGTATAGTTAATAGGAAAACCATGAGTTATAAAATAACTATATAAAATCAAATCTGCACTTGCTTTTGAAGCTGCATATGGTGATGAGGGATGAAAATTCATAGACTCTTTTATATTATTACAAGGCCCATAAGCTTCAGGTGTTGATATTTGAACAAATTTTTTGATAAATTTAAACTTATATATTTTGTCAAGAAGTTTTACTAGGCTAAGTGTATTTGTATTAAACCATTGTTCAGGGTTTTTCCAACTTTGAGCTACCATTCCTTGTGCTGCAAAGTTAAAGATATATTCTATATTTTCTTCTTGAATTAATTTTACAATATCATCTATATTTTCATTTAAATCATATTGATAAAAATTTACATTTGAATAGCTCTCATTGTTTTTATATGCTAGTTGTGTTTTATGATACTCTTCTGATCTGCTTATAGCAAAAACTTTTGAGTCTTTTTCTTCATTTAAAATGTAGTTTATAAAACTTCCAGCAGAAAAAGAGTTGCTTCCTAAAACGAGGTATTTCATTATAAAGACCTCATGTAAACAGGACCATTATATTCAAACATCTTTTTTACATCTTCTTGTAAACTCTCTTTTGTTGGAGAGATAATAAGAATATTTTTTAAAATAGAAATTAATTTTATATCATCTTCATCCATACAGTGGCTTCTTCCAAGTGGAGCAAAATAGTTATTTGCTCCAACTCCTACAACTTTGATATTTAAATTATGTTCATTTACATCATATCTTAGTTGCTCAAAAGCTCTCATTGTAATAAAAGGAACTTGTGAATAAATAATTGGTTTAAGTCCAGTCATAGCCATACCTGAAGCCATTCCTACTGTTGCTTGTTCATTAATACCTGTATTAAAAGCTCTATTTATATGATTATTAAAGTATGAGTCAAGTACTGCAAAACCCATGTCTCCAGCAAGTAAAACCATTTTTTCATCACTTGTAAAGTAGTTGTATAGTTCTTTCATTACATCTTGTTTTGAAACTAAATTACTCATCTTCTGCCTTTAAAACATAACCATCTAATGTAGGACATCTATAATGGTGTTTTTCTGAATGTTCTATAAAATCAATACCTTTACCTTTTATAGTTCTTGCAAACATTATTGAAAAATTTTCATTTTGTTTGTTGTAAAAACTATCAAAACATTTTGCTATTTCTTCTTCATCATGCCCATCTATATCAAAATAGTTTTCATCTATAAAAGAGCTTAAAACTTTTGATAATCTATCATTTGGAAGTGCTACATCTTCAACTCTTCCCATTGCTTGTAAGTCATTTGCATCTATAATTACTAGGAGATTATCAAGTTTAAATCTATATGCAAGCATTAAAGCCTCAAAATTACTTCCTTCTTGCATCTCACCATCCCCAATCATACAAATAACTTTATTTGGTTTATTTTGGATTTTAAAAGATTGTGCCATTCCTATTGCAAGTGGTAAACCATGACCTAATGAACCTGTAGATGCTTCAATCATATATTCAGGGTTTTCAGTAAGACACCCCATAATAGTTGCTTCATCCGTATTAAATTTTTCAAGTTCCCAATCTGGTAAGAATTCAAGCTCATTTAAAATAATATAGTAAGCATAAGCTCCATGACCTTTACTTAACACGAATCTATCTCTTGTTTCATCTTTAGCATTATTTTTGTTGAAATTTAAATACTTTTCAAATAAAACAGTAAGTATCTCAACTGTTGATAAAGAAGGTGCAAGGTGACCAGCACCTGTTTTACATGAAAGTTCAATAGTTTTTTGTCTAATATCTTGTGAATTTAGCATAGGTGTCCTAAATAAAGTTTACATGTGAATTTGGATGTTTTAGATTCCATAAATATCTATTTACTTCATCCATTCTACAGTTTCTTCTACACATAGTAATATCTAATTCATCTTTGATAAAAGATACTCCTTCTTTTCTTTTCTGACCTTCCCAAATCTCTTTGAATGTTTGAGTATTTATATTTCCATAGTTGAATTTTTCATTTTGTAAATAAGCACTACATCCATATACAGAACCATCAGCCATAATATATGACCAGAAATATGGTGTTGAATAACATTTAGAATAAGGTTGTTTTTCTTCTTCAAGTTTTTTCATAGTATTTGCTCTAAACACCACTTTAAAATCACTCGTTTCAAGAGCATCTAGTTCTTTTTCTAAATCCATCATATTTTCATATGTTAAACCCTCATAAATTCTAGATTTTCCATACAGACTTTGAGTATAAGGTTTAATTACTAGATAATCAACACCAATTTCTTTCATCTTTTTAGCCAGGGGTACTGCGGTGTGTTTATTTTCAGGAAGAAGAAGCATCTGTGAACCAATAGTACAAGAGTAATTTTTTTCTTTTTTAATCTTAACTGCTCGACTTAAATTCTCAACTACTTTATCAAAATCAGATTCTTTAGTTGTATGAATTTTTGAGTAAGTTTCTCTATCTCCTGCATTAATACTAACTTTAATCCAAGAACAGTTTTTAACAAAGCTTTCAGTATTTTTTTCATTAAAAGGAACAGCATTTGTAGTAAGGGATGTATCAATGCCAGCTTGTGTACATATATCTAGAATTTCAGGAAGTGGTTTATATAAAGTTGGTTCACCTTCTCCTGCAAACATGATACTTTTAACGCCAAGTTTACCCATTTCTTTGATTCGCTCTTTTAGAATCATTTCATTTTGTTTAATACTTTTGTATCCAATATAATCCACTGAACAAAAAGTACACCTATGATTACAAGAACCAACAGGAGTAATCTCTACATAAATAGGATAAACAGATTTCTGAAGACTCCAATCATCTTTTGCTTCAAGCCATTTTGCTACTCTTATTGGATGATACATCATCTTGTGACTGTCTATATTGTACTGATCTGACATGTTTATCCTTTAATTTGTTGTTCAACAGTATCAATGATTGATAATGCCATTTTTTCATAAGAGATATCTTCTGCAATTTGTGTACAGTTTTTTTGAGGCTCTTTTCCTATGCACTCTTTTAGTTCATCAAAAGTAGAAAATGAAAGAATATTCTCTTCATGTGAGAATATGTCACTAACTAAAGGACAGTTATAAATAACTGGGATACAATCACAAGCAGACATTTCAATTACTCTTTGTTGATATCTATATAAAGGGTGAGCAGCAATTGAATATTTTGCACTATTGTAAACTTCTGCCATTTTAGGTCCATAAGGAAGTAAACCTTTATAAAATGGCGCAACTTCTGGTGTATTAAGCCATTTATCTGTTCCATAAACTTCGATATTAATATCTTTTAAAGAACAAAGCCAAAGTATCACTTTTCTTCTTACAAAAGAAGAGATTAAAAAAGTTTTAAAATATGACTGCTCAAATCCATATTCCCTTGCATACTTAGTAATAAGTTCTTCTGAAAGAGTATTGTTTTCAATATGATTATTTATATCATTAATACAAGAATCATCAAAATCAATACCTTCTTCAAAATTGTAGTCAGAGCCTAAAAATACAATTTTATTCTCTTTTTTTATTGAATTATTTTTAAAAAATATTTTAGGATTTGTAGCAAAGGGTTGATGTTTTATACGATTTGCATCTATACCTTTTTTAATTAGTAGATCTTTGTATTCTTCAAATAATGTAAAAAAATAATCTCTAGGTCTCATAGTTATTTCTTTTTTCTTATCATACATAATAGGCATAGGATCTTGAAACCATGAGAAGTTAAATGTGTTTTCATTTAAATGTTCATTGTCTAGATGGTTAATATTAACAACAATATGAGGATTAAATTTCCAAATATTATGGAATAGAGAAAGGATATTACAATCTTCTAATTCATTTTGGATATGATAATAAACTTTATATCCAAGTTTCTCAAATGCTTCGGCAATATTTTTTGAAACATATTGCATTACTGTAGTTTCTCTACATGCAGGAATGAAAACTCTTAATTTTTCATCTTTAAAATCAAGGTGTTTCTCTTTTATTTCTTTTACATATACTTGAGATAGTTTTCTTCTTTCTTCTTGTGCTGCACCAAGTATTTCTCCAAATGCTGCATTTAATTCAGCTTGCTCAACCATAGAAAATTCAGTATCCTCAAATGAGATAGCTTGTGGGAATCTATTTGTTGTAGAAGAAAAGTAATCAAAAACACTTTCTAGAGGAACATGAATGCAGTTAAAAGGTGCATCTTCAATAGCTTTTTCACTAGCATAATAACAAATTTGTAAAGCATCTATCATTTTTACTGATGTTTCTACTCTATTTTGCTTTTTAGCAATTTCAAGTGCTTTTTCTGCACTAAAAAAATACGTATCTAAAGGTTTGTTTTCTTTTGTCATTATTTCTCTTTTTGTAAATATGAAAATAATATATGATTCAGTATTAAGTGAATGTCTTCTACTAAACCATAATCACCTTTATTTGATTTCACATGAAGTTTAATATCAGAGAGTTCTCTTAGCTTTCCACCATCAAAACCTGATAAACCAACTATTGTAGAGTTTACTTCTTTAGCATACTTTACAGCTTTGATAATGTTAGGAGAATTACCACTACATGAAATAGCAATTACTATATCTTCTGCTTGTAAAATATCTTTTAATTGCATATAAAAAATATTCTCATAACCTATATCGTTTGAAATGGCACTATTAATAGCGATATTATCAGCTAGAGAGATTGCATGTAGTGTTAGTTTATCTTTTCTTTTAAGGCCAATTGATAAATCATTTGCCATATGTGAGGCAGTTGCCGCACTTCCTCCATTACCAATAATATAAATCTTATTTTTACAATTCTTAATTAATCCATAAAATTTATCAAATTCATCCAAGTCTAGATTCAAAAGAAGATTATTTAATTCTTTTATATAGTTTTTAGTAAAGTTTTTGAAGTCCATCAAATGTCCTATTTTTAATAGTATTTATTATAATCAAATGGAACTTAAACTTTTTATTTTATTACCGTAGAGATATATTTTAATCTAATTTATAGGTATAAATAAAACTTATTGTGCTACAATATTAAGCTAAATAATATAGTAGAAATACAAGGGATACTTCAATGTTTGATGGTAAAAATATACTAATTACAGGTGGTACAGGAAGTTTTGGTAAGAAATATACAAAAACTTTATTACAAAACTATAAGCCTAAAAAAATAATCATATACTCAAGAGATGAGTTAAAGCAATATGAGATGGCACAAGAGTTTAATGATCCTTGTATGAGATATTTTATTGGTGATGTAAGAGATGCAAATAGATTAAAAAAAGCATTTAAAGATGTTGATTATGTAATACATGCAGCAGCACTTAAGCATGTTCCAATTGCCGAATATAATCCAATGGAATGTATCAAAACTAATATAAATGGGGCTCAAAATGTAATTGATGCAGCATTAGATAATGGAGTTAAAAAAGTAATTGCCTTATCCACAGATAAAGCTGCAAACCCAGTGAATTTATATGGAGCTACTAAACTTGCAAGTGATAAGCTTTTTGTTGCAGCAAATAATCTAGTTGGTGAACAAGATATTAAATTCTCAGTTGTTAGATATGGGAATGTTTTATGTAGTAGAGGTTCTGTAATCCCGTATTTTCAAAAGCTTATAGATAATGATGAAAAAGAGTTACCTATTACTGATGAAAAGATGACAAGGTTTATGATTACTCTTCAAGATGGAGTCGATTTTGTACTTAAGAACTTTGGAAGAATGCAAGGTGGAGAAATCTTTGTGCCAAAAATCCCATCTCTAAAAATAGTAGACTTAGCAAAATTTTTAGCTCCTAGTTTACCCCATAAAATTGTAGGTATTAGACCAGGTGAAAAACTTCATGAGATTATGTGTCCTGCTGATGACTCACATTTAACTTATGAATTTGAAGATCATTATGTAATAACTCCAACAATTAAATTTACTAGTGATAAAGATTATGAAACAAATCTTTTTGGAGAAAAAGGTACTCATGTAAAGCAAGGATTTGAGTATAACTCAGGTAACAATGATAAATGGCTTAATAAAGAAGAATTTTTAGAACTTTTAGAAGATATGTAAAATGAATATTATTCCATATGGAAAACAAACTATAGATGATGATGATATCAATAGTGTAGTAGAAGTACTAAAAAGTGACTTTTTAACTACAGGTCCAAAAGCAAAAGAGTTTGAAGAAAAAATTGCAGAGTATTGTGGTGCAAAGTATTGTGTTTGTGTATCAAATGGAACAGCCGCATTGCATTTATCATCAATGGTTTTATTAGAAAAAGAAGATAAAGTACTAACTACTCCAAACTCTTTTTTAGCAACATCAAATTCTATTTTATATGTAAATGCAAAGCCTATATTTGTAGATATTTGTAGTGATGGAAATATTGACTTAGATTTATGTGAAAAAGAATTAAAAAAAGATTCTTCAATAAAAGCAATATATGCAGTACATTTTTCAGGAAAATCTATAAATCAAGAGAAACTAAAATACTTAAAAGATACATATAATGTTTTAATATTAGAAGATTGTGCTCACTCAATTGGGGCAGTATATAAAAATATAAAAGCAGGTTCTTGCACAAATTCAGATATTTCAATATTCTCTTTTCATCCTGTTAAGACATTAACAACAGGAGAGGGTGGGGCGATAACTACTAATAATAAAGAATATTATGAAAAGCTTTTAAAACTAAGAAATCATGGAACAATACCTAATCCTGAAATTGGAACTTGGCATTATGATATGAAAGAATTGGGATTTAATTATAGACTAACTGATATTTCATGTGCTTTAGGTATTTCTCAATTAAATAAATTAGATTTCTTTTTACAAAAAAGAAAAGATATTGCAAAAAGATATGATGAGTTTTTTGAATCTATAGTTAATATAGAACCTTTATACTCTTTTGCAAATGGAAGTGCATATCATTTATATGTAGTTAAAATTGATTTCTCAAAGTTTGCAGTTACTAAAAAGGAACTATTCTTAAAATTAAGAGAAAAATCTATTTTCTTACAGTTTCATTATATTCCTATTAATAAACAGCCCTATTATAAAGCTTTAGGTTATGGCAATGAAAGTACTCCTATTATGGATGATTACTATGAAAAGGCTATTTCTTTACCTATTTATCCTAAACTTCAATTTGAAGAACAAGATTATGTTCTTAAAACTATAATTGAGATTTTAAATGGAAGATAGAGTATTTATAATTATTCAAGCTAGAATGACAAGTACAAGATTAGCTGCAAAGGTAATGCTTCCTTTATGTAATAAAACAGTATTAGAAGTAATGATAGATAGAATAAAAGAGTTCAAAGATAATATAGTTATTGCTACAACTAATGATGGAACACAAAAACCAATAGTTGACATTTGTGAAAAATTAGATTTAAAATATTATAAAGGTGATACAAATAATGTTTTAAGTAGATATTATGAGGCAGCTTTAAAGTATGAAGCAAAAGAAAATGATATTGTGGTTAGATTAACATCTGATTGTCCTTTATTGGATAAAGATATATTAAAATCTTGCATAGATACTTTTAAAAAATCATCTGTGGATTATTTAAGTTGTGGAGATGAAACTGGTTTTCCTAGAGGAATGGATGTTGAAATATTTAAATTTTCATTACTTAAAGAAGCTAATACAAATGCTACTACAAAAACTGAAAAAGAACATGTAACAGTATATATGCATACAACAATCAAAGATAAACTAAATATTTTAGAGTTTAAAAACAGTAATGATGACTCAAGATTTAGAATAACTTTAGATGAAGAAGATGATTATGAGTTAATAAAACAGATATATGAAAAGTTTGATAATAAAACAGATTTTTCATATGAACAGTTAATCGATTTATTAAAAAGTAATCCTACTTTAGTTGAAATGAATTCTAATGTAAAGCAGAAAGAAGTATGAATATTCTAATTAGAGTGAACTCTTCAAGTTCTATAGGATTAGGACATCTAAGCAGATGCTTAGTTCTTGCAAATAAATATAAAAAGAAAAATAATCGAGTAATATTTGCTTGTGAAGAGTTAAAAGGAAATGCAAATAGTTTAATTATTGAAGAGGGTTTTGAATTATTAATATTAAAAGATCAAAGTATTGATGTATTGGTAAATACTTGTAAGGCAAATAAAATTGATTTATTAGTTATTGATAGTTATGATTTTGACTATAAGTATGAAAAATCTATAAAACAGAAACTAAATATTAAACTATTATGTTTTGATGATACTTATGAGAAACATTACTGTGATGAAGTTTTAAATCATAACATTAGTGCTAAAAAAAAGAAGTATAAAAATCTTGTTCCTTCTTTTTGTAAAGTTAAATGTGGAAGTAAATATACTCTTTTAAGAGAAGAATTTAAAAAGACTAAAAGAGTAAAACTAAAAAA